>PCTP01000234.1:3140-19882 GCA_002770795.1 Gammaproteobacteria bacterium CG22_combo_CG10-13_8_21_14_all_40_8
GGATGCGGTACTGGCTTGAGCTTTGCCGTTAACGATTTGCAGTCCCCAGCCACCGACCCAGTTGACAGCGCCTGACAAGGTCAAATCCATGGCGGGATTGACTCCGCTGGTATCAAAGGCTGTGTTACCTTGCCCAGTTTTAAATTCCCATTTGGCAATAACATTTTGCTCATGTCGGCCACCGCTATTGGCTAAGATACCATCTACTAGTTTGATCGCTTTACTGTGTAACAATTGCGGATCGATAGGGGTGATACTAATGCTATTGGCGAGTTCGGTCATGGCATTTTCCATCTCATTGGAGTTGGCTAAACAATCATTCCAGCAATTGTGAAACTCGTTGCGTAACCTTAAAACCAATCGCGAGTTAGCAGGATTATCTAGGTTGATTTTGGCTTGAGCGGCGAGATAGGCGACATCCACATCCTCACTGGCAAAATAAGGTGATTGCGCGGTGATAGCACTTTCTTTGTGGCAACCTGAACAATAGGTTATGAGTAAAGGATAGACGGTATTGGCAAAAACCTCAGAACTGACTGGGAAGTTTTTACTCGAACCCGGTTCAATCAATGTGGGTGGAAATAGTTGTATGGTAGAAGCCGTGCCGCCTAATACACTGCCTGCCCATCCGCTAATATAGCCTTGGACAATATCCGCACAGGCTTGTGGTGAACTTAACCAGCAGTTATGTCCTTCTAATACTTTTTGTACCATGCGACTATCAATGGGGTTGCTTAAATTCACCACTGTATTAGCAGCGCTATAAGCTAAGTTAATATCATCGCTACGCACAAATTCTGGTGATTGACCTCCTTGAACATGGCAAGCACCGCAGCGATTATTGGCGGCAAGATTATCCCAAAGATTTAATTTAAATTGTTGAACATCATCACTGGCTGGAGGAGGCCCTTGATAGTTGGGCGTTGAGTCTGTATTGCCAGTATTGATGTCGGGGAGTGATTCTACAGCAGGGCCTCCACCACTACATGCTGAGAGCAGGGTGGAGAGTAGAATAAGCATCCAGAATGGAGCCAAATAACGTGCCAGTTTCATTGTACGACAACTGTCAGTTTGGCCTAAGTTTATGGTGGGTTGATGCATTGTTGATTTCATTAATGACTCCATTAATCACCCATACAATAAACGGCAGACTCTGCAAAAACCTGCTTGAGGCGGTAGTTATTTGATTGGAATGATTGAGTCATTGAGGCAATTTGTGTGCGATCAGCTGTATCGACAGGCTGCCTTAAACAAACATTTTCAAAAACTTTTTTCACTTGGCAGCTGGCAAAGGCTTGCGAGTTAGCCAATTCTTTACCCATTGATTTTGCACCATCACCAGTACCTGTTAAAGTACTGCTCCAACCCAAATTAGCATTGGGGCCAAAGCGCCAATAATTATCCCAATGATCATTTTCAGTGATATAGCCAAATTTAAAATTATCCGTATTGATATGATACTTTTTTTGGACTCTAGAACCAGTGTCAGGATCGATTGTCCCTTGGCTATTGTAAGATAAGCGACCATTGGTGGCATCAGGATCGTTTGTGCTGTCATAGGTGAAATTATAATAAGCAAAAGCCTGTGTCATGGGGTCCATGCCTGAGTGACAACCAATGCAATTGTTGAGAAAAATACGACTATCTCCACCTGGACTTCTGGAAACATCTTGGCGAATTCTGTCGGGAGAACGCGTAATATCCTTGATGGGTTCCAAGTCAGTGCAGAGCTGATTTTTTAAAGTGAAACGAAACATGGCTCTATTGGTTCCATCAATAAAAAATGCTTGGGCAGCAGCTCGAGTAGTGGTGATGCCTGCAGTTGCTTCAGCTGGGATGCTTGTAACAGCAGATTGAGTGGTCTTAACAAGGTTTTGCTTTAGGTCGAGATGTTGATCTTCCAAGGCTTGATAATGGGCATTGCTGGTATTGGCATAACTGGGAATATTTAAGCTGGGATCTCCCACATAGAGAATATCGCCAGAGAGGATTTCTCTAAAATCTATATCATCGCGAATGATACCAATGACGGTGGCACTATAATCATTGAGTGGGGCGAACACGGTTTCTGCTTCATTAGTCCAAGGGGTAACAAAGTTTTTTAAGGTCACCGTATAAAAAAATGAATTTTCTATGGCATCTAAAGCTGCCCCTGTGCCATCGCCATTATCCAATTTGTTTTTCATATTGAGCAATACAGTTTTACTGGGAGGAACGCCCGCCAATCGTTCATGAATTCTTTTGGCTTGTTCCAGAGTGCCTGCTTGAAGGGAGGCTGAAAATAGCAGGCTAAGCAGAGAAATAACCAGAGAGCTAGAATGTATGCTAGCAATAATTTGCCGAGCAAAGCCGTTTAAAGAAAGACAGTTTTCCCAGAATTTGTTGCTGATTTTTGTCATAATGATAATTCTCTGAGCATTTCTCAATGCCATTCTCAAGACTTTGTCTTTGAAAGTTCCTGTGAGTCTTGTTGAAACTTGTTTACATTTATCATACATGCTTTTTATTTTATTTTTGTGATGTAGTCTTCAGAAAGGAAAAATAAATCAGTTCATAATCTGATTGAATGTCATCATATTGTCTGTGATATGCTTTGGGATGATATTTCTTAAGGGGAGAATGGGTATAATTTTTATGGTGAAGTCATTACAAAAAGCAGCTGGTTTCAAGGGAAGACTTCCTGGCTTCAGGCGTTCTACGGTGCTTTTTTTGTTGATCATTTTTTTCAGCACTTCACTCAGCATTATGCTTAGTAGTTGTGGCAGTGGTGTGAGTGGGGCGGGTCAAACGCCCGATGCGGTGGTTCAAGATTTACCTATTGCCTATGTGAAGCGCGATATTCTATTTGATGCGGCGGGTAATTTGGTTAGCCAAGATCTAAGACTCCCTATGGCATTTCATCCAGGTGCTCATCTTATTTTAAGAGATGCAGCCTCTCCCAGCGCCATAGAAACCAATATTACTGATGAATTATTTGATGCAGATGCTTTGTATGATGTAAAGGATCTCAATGTATCAAGTGATGGGAAGCGATTAGTCTTTGCGCTGCGAGCACCTGAGATTGAAAATGCAGAAATTCAACCTACTTGGAATATTTGGGAATATCAAATTGGCACCAAGATACTACAGCGAATTATCCAATCTGATCTCGTGGCTGAACAAGGAGAGGATACCTCTCCAGCCTATTTGCCTGATGGCAGAATCGTGTTTTCATCAACAAGACAAGCGACCAATAAATCGATTTTACTGGATGAAGGCAAGCCTCAATATTCAGGATTAGATGAAGATCGACGCGTTGCTGCATCGGTTTTACATGTGATGAATAGAGACGGTACAGATAGTCATCAGATTTCATTTAATCAGAGTCATGATATTGATCCGGAAGTTATGCAAGATGGCAAAATTGTCTTTACCCGTTGGGATAATGCTTCTAATAGAAATGGCATGCATCTTTACCGAGTGAACCCTGATGGCCGCCACTTAGAGATCTTATACGGTAATCACAGTCACGATACTGGCACGACTGCATCTGGAACCAATGATGCGGTGATTCAATTTACACGACCAAGAGAAATGCCAGATGGTAAAGTTTTAACCTTAACCCGAGGCATGGTTTCCAGAAATATGAGTGGGGTTCTTACCCTAATTGATGTGCAAAACTTTACCGAAAACCATCAAAAAGTGAATGACAGTTTTGCAACGACGGAGAGCGCTCAACTACCGTTGACACCTACGGATGTCACCAATGATGGCTCTATTTCAAAAGGTGGATATTATGCTGGCGCTTATCCTTTATTTGATGGGAGTAATCGCTTGCTAGTGAGTTGGAGTTTATGTCGTTTGCAAGGTATAGATAGTAACAATCAACCGCTATTATTGGCCTGTTCTGATGAGAATTTAGCTGATAGTTCGTTAAAAGAAGCGGCGCCCTTGTATGGAATTTGGATGCTCAATTTGGAAAATAACACGCTGCTACCAGTGATTACAGGGGATGAGGGTTTTATCTATCAAGATGTGGTGTCTTTACAACCTAAGAACTCTCCAACCTTTATACCCAATGGGCAAGCAGGCATCGACTTAGAACAATCTTTAGTCGACGACAACTTAGGTGTTTTACATATCCGCTCAGTCTATGATTTTGATGGTGAGGATCTCAGTCCCAAAGGCATTAGCCAACTAGCAGATCCCTTGCAAACCACTGCAGATCAAAGACCAGCAAGATTTCTGAGGTTGATAAAAGCGGTCTCTATACCAGATAGAGAACTAGTTCAACTGAACGACTCTGCTTTTGGTCGAAGTCGTGGTCAGTTGATGCGAGAAATTTTGGGCTATACGCCTATTGAACCTGATGGTTCTGTGACGGTAAAAATTCCTGCCAATGTGCCATTTTCCTTAAGTATCTTAGATAAAAATGGCGCAAGAATGACTCAACTTCATCGAAACTGGCTTCAGTTAAAACCTGGAGAGCAGCGCGAATGCCATGGTTGTCATACCAGAAATAGCGAACTACCTCATGGACGCAATGATGCTGAATTAGCCAGTATCAATGTAGGGGCGACTATAAATGGCGCTCCATTTCCAAATACTAATCCAGCTTTGATTGCAGATGCTGGTGAAACCATGGCTCAAACTAAAGCGAGGATCAAAGGATTACCAGCCCTTACTGTAGATATTATTTATGAAGATGAATGGACTGATGAGAGCCTATCGACTAAAAATGCTTCCTTTAGCTATCAGTACTCTGATTTAACCACGCCTTTACCCATAACTGCTTCTTGCCTAAGTCAATGGGCGGCGAATTGTCGCATTAGTATAAACTATGAAGCCAATATTCAGCCTATTTGGCAGTTACCTCGTATGATTTTAGATAGCGATGGTGTGACGGTGCTTGCTGACAATACCTGCACCAGCTGCCATGCTGAAGCTGATGTGTTGAGTGTTGCTCAAGTTCCAGCTGCTCAATTAGATTTATCAGGAACGCCCTCTATTGACAATCCTGATTTATTAACCTCCTATCGTGAATTATTTTTTTCAGACAATGAACAAGAATTAGTCGATGGTGTACTGGTCGATCGCTTAATCCCTCTTTTAGATGTCAATGGAAATCCTGTTTTTGAAGTGGACGATAATGGACAGCTGATATTAGATGAACAAGGCAACCCAATTCCTGTTATGGTAACAGTGGGCGTTGCGCCTGCATTGACTGTTTCTGGTGCTCGATCAAATTCAAGATTATTTGACTTATTCCAAGCTGGTGGGTCACACTCAGGCTGGTTGAGCGACGCCGAGAAAAAACTAATTACTGAATGGCTAGATATAGGGGCTCAAACTTATAATAATCCATTTGATGTACCACAAAACTAAGGTACAAACGACACTAAGCCAGGAAACTTATTTAACCTGATGACTTTGAAAACAATCAGAAACCTATGGTTTACTTTATTCTGTCTGCTGATAGGTTCATCACAATTAGTGGCAGAGGAGTTCGCTCGGGTTAAGGTTATGGATGCATTTATCGAAATGCATACAGGGCCTGGCCGAGGTTTCCCTATTTTTTTTGTGGCAGAGCAAGGGGAAGAAATAGAGATATTAAAGAGTAAAACCAGCTGGTATAAAGTCCGACTAAAATCTCATAAAATGGGATGGGTACCGCGTGAACAGTTAGCTAAAACCCTGCAACTTGATGGACAAAAAATTGTTATAAAAGATGCAGATTTTAATGAATATTTGAATAAAAAATGGGAGTTTGGTGCACTAACGGGTGAGTTTGAAGGTGCTTCATTAATTTCAATTTATGCTGGCTATCATTTCACTGAAAATTTATCCACAGAGGTTACTATCTCTCAAGCATTGGGTAACTTTTCAGAAATACGTATGGCAACAACAAATATTGTGAATGAGCCATTTCCTGATTTAAAGCCTTTTAGCTGGCTACCCTATGTGGATAAATTTACCCTTTCTCCATTTTTTGGGATAGGGACCGGCGTGATACAAACATTACCGCGAGCCACTTTGGTGAATGCACAAGATAGAAATGATAATCTACTTTTTGTCACCACTGGAGCAAAATTTTACTTAACCCGTCGGTTTTTACTCAGAATGGAATATCGCCATTTTGTAGTTCTAACAGATCGCAACCAAAATGAAGATGCAGACGAATGGAAACTAGGATTCAGTATATTTTTCTAATGTTGTTACTGGTGTTTGTACCAAAAATGGCTTTTTCAAATGATGAAAAATTAGCCAAAGAACAAACTTTTGAAACTCAAGAATCATCTGAGCAAAAAGATCATGATGCGTCAAAATTGGTTGAACCAACAATTAAAAGACGACAGGTTGATATTGCTAAAGTGGACGCCGAAGATTTTGAGATCGAACTTTTTTACGGAGCAATGAATGTTGTTGATTTTGGAACCAATCCCATAGAGAGCCTGGTACTTTCATATCATGTGACAGAAGATCTTTTTGTCTCTGCAAGCTATGGACAAACTAAGACGGAACAAACCAGTTTTGAAGTGATTAGTGGTGCAAGATTATTGACTGATGCCGAGCGTAATCTGCGTTATTATGATCTTAATGCTGGCGTTAATTTATTACCAGGAGAAGGCTTTATTGGAAAAAATATCGCTTTTAATAGTGCATTTTATGCAGTATTAGGTGTTGGTAGTACTAAATTTGCAGGCGATCAACGGTTTACTTACAGCGGTGGATTGGGCTATCGAGTAATTTTAAAGGATTGGTCAGCGGTTAGTGTGGAAGTCAAAGATCATGTTTTTAATATTGATATTTTAGGGAAAAACAAAACCACACATAATTTGAGTTATCAATTGGGACTGAGTTTTTTCTTTTAAAATACTGAAGGGTTCTATCTAAAAATGAGTAAAGTGAAATTTTTAAAAATTATCAATCACTTATTATTGAGTCTATCAATTTTAATAGGCTCTGGTCTTCATGCAGCTGAAGTTTTAGATCGAGCCAAAGATTTTACCTTATTAAGCCGAGAAGGAAAAAATATTCGCTTAAATGAAAAAATAGGCAATGTTGTTTTAATAAATTTTTGGGCCTCATGGTGTGGCCCTTGTCGACAAGAAATGCCTAAACTAGAAAATCTGTATCAAAAATATAAACATTTAGGTGTTAGTATTATTGGTGTGAACATTGATGAAAATACGGAACTCTCTAAAAATCTGCTAAATGATTTTCCAGTGAATTTTACTATTCTTTATGATCCAGAAGCTAAGGTGAGTGAACCCTATCAAGTGGAATCTATGCCGAGCACTTACTTAATAGATAAGAAGGGTTATTTACGATTTTTGCATAAAGGCTATCAGTCGGGTTACGAAGATGAATATGATAAACAAATTAAGCAATTATTAAGAGAATAAATTCTAAGAAGGTAATGATTAAGAGTGATAGCAATATGACAAAAACCATACTGATAAAAGTAACCAAAATATTCTGCTTATTCATCTCATTATCTATGGGGTTATCTTCATGCAGCAATATTAAACCCTGGGTGAAACCCTATCAGCGCCAAAACCTAGCCGACCCTTTGATGGATCCAGCGCACAATGAACTTGCTTCTGCCTATTTAGAGCATGTTTACGAAGCCAGAGAAGGTGCCAGAGGGGCAACTTCCAGTGGAGGAGGTGGATGTGGCTGTAACTAAATTATCTATACGCTCGTTGCTATGTCTGATTTTTCTCGGCTATTGCCCTTTATTAATGAGCGCTGTTTTACCCGATGATAAAGTCGAAACCCTGTACCATTCTTATAGTGGTGGAGGAGTGGAAGTGACAGGTCCCTCGGTGTTAGTGAGAAAAAAGTTTCTCGATGATTTTTCAGTTTCTGCAAATTATTATGTCGATATGGTTTCCAGTGCTTCCATTGATGTGGTCACCAGCGCCAGCGCTTATTCTGAAGAGCGAACTCAATACTTGCTCGGATTAGACTATCTTAATAACAACAGTCGTTTTGCTTTGAACTATGTCAATAGTAGTGAAAGTGATTACGAGGCTAACACGGCGAGTTTTAAAATCAGTCAGGATTTCTTTTCAAATTTAACCAATCTTGCCATTGGTTATAGCAAGGGATGGGATACAGTCAAAAAGAATGGACAAAGTGATTTTTCTAAAGACGCTAACCGACAAAATTTTAGAGTCGATTTGACCCAAGTGATCACCAAGGATTTTTTTATGGTATTAGCTGTTGAAGCGGTGACCGATGAGGGCTTTTTAAATAATCCTTACCGCTCCGTGCGCTATTTAGATCCAACTGTGGTTTTGGGTTATAGCTACCAACCTGAGCTTTATCCCAATACCAGAACCAGTAGTGCAGTATCGATTTCTGGCCGATATTTTTTACCCTACCAGGCGGTTATTCGTTCTGAATATCGATGGTATCAAGATACTTGGGGTATTGATGCTCAGAATATCGAATTAGGTTATATTCAACCCTATAATGATCGATTAACGCTAGAAACCAATCTCAGGTATTACAATCAAAATCAAGCAGATTTTTATGCAGATTTATTTCCTTTCCAAAATGCACAAAATTTTTTAGCTAGAGATAAAGAACTCAGTGCATTTCATTCGATCTCTTTGGGATTGGGTGCTAATTACCAATTTCCTATCCATAGATTGGGTTTTGACAAAGGTAGGTTGAGTCTGTTCTATAATTACTTTAAATTTAATTATAAAAACTTTCATGATTTAAGAGTGGTGACCACCCCAGGGGAAGAGCCGCTTTATCAATTTGATGCCGATGTGTTGCGATTTACTGCAGTTTTTTTATTCTAGCTTGAGATGGCTGTTTCGGGGATAATATCCTACCGTTTAAGAAATTGCATGACTGAGTATTATGATTAGCGAGTTACTAGAACCCGTTTTAAAATTTTTACATTGTGAAACACCCCAGCAGTGGATTGACGAGGCTATTTTGCCTGAAAATCTATCGATTTTACTGATCGATCATTGTCATTGCGAAAAGAAAGCCGCCAGCACCGCCATGAGCTTAATTGGAAAATATACAGAGCGTACTGAGCTTTTGTTAAAAATGTCCAAACTTGCCCGAGAAGAGTTGCGCCATTTTGAGCAAGTTTTAGGGATTATGAAAAAGAGAGCTGTGGTATTTACGCCCCTAACAGCTTCACGATATGCCAAAGGTTTATTGCAACATATAGGTCATTCAGAACCTGATTTGTTAGTTAATAAACTCATCGTCGGCGCTTACATTGAGGCTCGATCTTGTGAACGTTTTGCGAAGCTTGCACCCTATCTCGATGAAGACATGTATAAATTCTATCTGTCTCTTCTTAAGTCTGAATCCCGTCATTTTGCTGATTATTTACAACTTGCTCAACAATACTCCTCCAGAGATATACAACCACGCGTGCAGTTTTTTGGCTTAGAAGAAGCCAAACTGATCAATAGTCCGGATCCACAATTTAGGTTTCATAGTGGTGTTCCTCCGCTTTAATCCATATAAAATATGAGCAAGTCGCATAAAAAACCATCAATTATTTGTACATTTTAAAAATCTGTGCTTTATTTTATGGGTCACCTACTATCAGGAACTTTAAAGTGAAGTGAATGTCGGTTGATGCAATGAGTATATTGATGTCTTAAGGCTCAGCAACTTATTTATCGAAATTTTTTACCAATTGATAAACAAGGTATGGGCTGATCTGTCGATTTAAAGGATTTTTGGTTAAACCTAGATCCAGTGAATGAATTTATGTTTAACAATTCAGTGCCTTATCTAAGGATTTGTGCACTGTTTTTTTTAAATAAAATCCTCTGGTCGGATGATCTGATGTCTATGTAAAAAGCCTAGTAGCTTAGGAGGGAAGGGAGGATTGTGTTGTGGGATATTACTAAGTTTAGGTTTTATACCCAATTAACTTGAGTATAAATATTGCATTGATGGTGAACACTCGATGCATGATTTTTTTCTCTTTGATTGATCAAATTAGAAAAATGTAGTCCATGGATTTTCATAAAAACACTCTTCTCATAAAAAAATGAAAAGAGAATAATAATGAGGAAAACCAATGAGTTACTATAAAATCCTAGCAAGCACAATTTCTGTGCTCGCTTTATCAACCTTCTCAGCATCAGCTTACTCTGCTCCTGTCGCCAAACAGTTGGCTGGTCCTTCTGAGGAATTTTCGCAACTACAAACCCCTGATCCACAACTCAGTGCTATTCAATCAAAAACGGCTATGATACCGGTGCAGTTCAAAAATGATGGTAAGGGTAATTGGACATGGCAATCTGATTTGGCCATAGACAATAAGGACTTACAGATGCTGATTTTGGCTAAAGAACAAAAAGATTGGTCAATTAGTTTGCGCGATCCAGTCACTCAGTTGCCACAAAACTTAAAAGAGGCCGAGTTTCATCCTATCGATTCTGTTAAATCTGATTCTCATCAGGTGAAGTTTGGCATGGAAGGCGCGAAGTTTCCCGCTGTGAGGTACGGCTTTAAAGATATTGAATCAGGTCATTGGACCTTGCAAATCAGCACGCATAAACCAGAGGCATTACCAGGCTTTGTCGTGGTTGGCGGAAATGAAGCGTATCAACTACGTTCCTTTCCCACCGAAAATAAACAAATTGTTGGTCATCCCATTCATTTTGTGACTCAGGGGGTGATTGCCAAACCAAGTAACACAGTTTTTAATCAGGCTGCTTTAGATGAGCAAAGTATAACGTCTTTATCCAGCAATCCTTTACTGCCGAATGAGCTGATTGAAAAAGCCTTATTAAAAGTGACGGATCCAGATGGAAGCAAACATCAGTACGCTATGTATGATGATGGTTTGCATGGGGATAAACTTCCGAATGATGGTGTATACGGTGCTGATTTTACACCAGCTCAAAAAGGCAATTATCAAGTGCAAATACAGGCACAGGGTACCAATCCTGAAGGAAATCCTTTTTTAAGAACAACAGAGCATCTGGTTCCAATTGTTGAGCAAACCATTGATTTTGACCAGAAGTTGGTACAAGCTGATTTGTTGGAAAACCAAAGATTAATCATCCAGTTACCTATGGTAAATCAATCTCAGACTGAAGAAAAAGAGACAGAGGTTGGCGAGGTAACTGAACCTGCGCATTATCGACTGATCGCAGAGGTATGGGGGTATGATGCAATGGGCAGAAAAATGATACCTGTTTCTTGGATAAGTACCATTGCGCCACTTACAAAGGATAGCTTGGCGCTTCAACTTGATGAGAGATGGGTGCAACGTGCTAAAGCGCAAGGCCCATTTGAGTTGAGAAATTTAAGAATTGAGGAAACAGAAAACTACATTCCTCTTGTCAACGTCAAAAGATTATCCTTATCTCTATCGAAAATGGCCGAGACTTCGTTAAAAACTTTAGCTTTAAATAAAACAGCAAGTTTTGATGCGATAACCCATGAAATGAGAATGGGAGTTAAACCAGACACACTTCAGAAAATTGATGCAACTACCCAAGCGCTACCATCATCTGGATTAATGTTGGTTCACGGATATTGTTCTGGCGATGTATGGGGACCTGTGGCTTCGCAGTTTTCTAATGCCGTTGTATTTTCTGATCTAAATGCTAATCGCTCTCATGATGAGTTTGCCCGAAAAATTAGAGATTTTGGCGCAAGTATGAACTCCTATGGCATTGTTGCACATTCTCAAGGTGGTGATGCAGCGCTGCATTTGTACACTTATTATTGGAGTGGATTAGACAACGCCAGTGGAAATCGCATGATTCAATCTCTTGGAACGCCCTACCAAGGCACGCCTTTAGCAGGAAATCTGGCGGCTTTGGGGAGTGTGTTTGGGGTAGGTTGTGGTACAAACGCCAATCTTACCACTTCAGGTGCCGCGAGTTGGTTGGCTGGAATACCTTCATGGGCGAGAGACAAGGTCTACTATTCCACGACTTCGTTCACCACAAAATGGTGGCGTTATGATTATTGTAGTGTAGCGACTGATTTATTCCTTTCTGATCCTGAAGATGGCGTTGTGGAAAAATCCAGAGGCCAATTGAGCGGCGGGCACAATATGGGACATAAAACAGGTTGGTGTCATACTTCGGGTATGAGAGATCCCGCGCAAACTAAGGATTCCTCCAGAAACTCTGATATGAATGCAAATGCTATGAGATAGCATTTGCATGGTCTTTTTTCAATCTTAATACTGTCCACTGGAGCTTAGTTGGACAGTATTTTTTTGTGATGATTCCATCGTAAATTCAGTTAAGCACCTCAAAACTTGGATAATGGTCTATTATTTTGATTAAAGTGTGAATAGTTCATATTTTTTTAAGTGGGCTTTATATAATCTATGACATTATCAATTTCTTTCTAATCTATGCATCTGTGACAGATTACGCATATCTCAATTGAGGTTATTATTTTGAATTCAAAGAATTTTATCGCTAAAAGAAAAGAGATGAATAAACTAACAGTTGCCTTAACAGCAGCTCTTGGCTTAGTCAGTGTGAGTAGTTTTAATATGGCACAGGCTGAGACCATGATAATGCATCATGATTTTCGTCAAACACCTCAAATAGTGTTAAATCCGGATAACTCATTTAACACACAAAATTTGATCAAACAAAATGATGATGTGGAGATAGCAAGAAGTTATCTAAAAACAAATGCTGCTCGTTATCAAATTTCTCCCAACTTAATGGATTTTATTTTATATAAAACCAAAGATTCTCTACTAGGACGGCATTTCCATTTTAAACAACAATTATATGGCCTCGATATTTACCAAGCAGAAATTGTTGTGACCGTTAATAGTCATAATCATCAGATCACTAAGGTATATAACAATACTTTCCCTCTCAATCAAAGTATAAATAAGCAAATGAGCTCCGTGCTTTCTTCTGAGCAAGCATTAACGAAAGCATGGGATTTTTTACAGGGAGCGGGTGAACTTATCTCTGAACCTAAATCAGAGTTAATGTATGTAAATGAAGGAAAGCTATTTAGATTGGTTTATGTAACACAACTGAATGCGACTTCTCCTCAGGGTAGTTGGCAACAGATGGTTGATGCTAAAACAGGTCAAATTGTAACAGCTCATCGAGTTGATTTGCCGATCCATGCCAGTAAAAATCATAACGGATTATCTGGAAAAGTGATGGCTCCTGCTAAAAACAAAGATCATATATCACTAGTTCAAGCCCTGGCTAAATTTGAAAAGAAACAATTTATTGCTAAAGCTCAAGGTTTTAAAACTGTTGTTAATGGTACGGCTAAGGTGTTTGATCCAGATCCTAGAACCACCTTAATGAATGACACCCTAGAAGATACCAGTTCAGAATCAAGTTTTGATTTGGCATATTTGTCTCGCGACTTATTGGAAATTACAGAGTCATCTGGTACCTATACCCTGGATGGACCTTGGGTGAATATTCGTGATATTGAAGCGCCATCTACAGCACCTAGTACCACCAATAATGGAGACTGGTCAGGCTTTAAACGCGGAAATAATGCATTTAATGATGCTAATACTTATTTTCATATTGATCAAAGCCAGCGTTACATTCAATCTTTAGGTTTTACTGGCAGTAAAGGCATTCAAGAAAGTCCTATCTCGGTTGATACAGATGGGGAAAATGGTGCAGATAATTCGCATTTTGATCCTAATATCAACAGCCTGGTGTTTGGTCATGGTTGTGTGGATGATAATGAAGATGCAGATGTTATTTTGCATGAATATGGCCATGGATTACAATTTAGCATGAATAATAATTGGAGTGGTGGTGATACAGGAGCCATGGGTGAAGGCTTTGGAGATTATTGGGCTGGATCTTATAGCTACCGAACACCCAATGGGCAAAATTTTCATCCAGAATGGGCGTTTAGCTGGGATGGTCATAACGCCTGTTGGCCTGGCCGTGTGATGAACCAAACGAGTTTCCAACATCAGCCTGGCTCAAGTTATGCTGCTCATGCCGTTGTTAATGGCATCTTAGGGGATGAATTATGGTCAACGCCACTATTTCAATCCCTGGTTGAATTAACGGGGATGGGAATTGATCATTCAGAGGTGGATCAAATTGTTTTAGAATCACATTTTGGATTAGGTAGTGGTGTAACTATGCCAGAAATGGCTTTGTCCACGGTTCAAGCCGCGCAAACATTATTTCCAACGGGGCCTCATGCGGCCACTTTTGAGAGTAAATTTAAGCAGGTGAATATTTTAGGCTCAGCACTAACTGCTGGTGATATGGTGGTGACCGGTTTGGGAGCTAATAACGTAGCCGATCCAGGAGAAACGGTCTCTATACAGGTTCCTTTATCAAATAGCGACGTGGGTGCTCTAAGTGCGGTAAATGGAGAATTATCCTCAACCACCTCTGGTGTGACTATTCCTGTTAGCCAGAGTACTTACCCAGATATTGCTTCACAATCGACCGTTCAAAATAATACCTTATATCAGGTTTCAATTCCATCTAGCCATATTTGTGGCGCCAATGTTGATTTAAATCTAGATGTGAGTTATCAAGATGCTAGCGCACAGACTGCGAGTTTTCCTTTGACTCTTGAAACGGGTGTTCGAGGCGTCTTTAGTGGCGAGATATCTCCCAATCTAGCTATACCAGATAATAATAACATGGGCATCACTTCAAGCTTAACTTTGAGTGGTGGACCCACTTTAGTGGATACAAGTCAATTTTCAGTTAGCGTGAATATAACTCACAGCTTTAGAGGAGACCTTGTTATTCGACTAACATCTCCTTCTGGTACCCAAGTTTTACTAAAAGGAAGCGCCAATGATGAAGCAGCAGATGTTATTGGCACTTATCCAATTGACCTAACACCAGTTGGCGATTTAAATGATTTTAACGGAGAAACTTTAAATGGAACTTGGCAACTTAAAGTCAGTGACAATGCCGCACTAGATACAGGAACTTTAAATAGCTGGAGTATCCAACAAAAGGGTGATGCCTCTTGTAATACTGGTGAAAATAGAGTGCCAGTTGCTGCTGTGGCTTCAAGTAATTTGAATGCATCATCAGGTGGCACAGTTTCGTTAAATGCATCAAATAGTAGCGATCCAGATGGGGATACTCTCAGTTTTTCATGGGTACAAACCTCTGGATCCAATGTGAATCTAACAGATAGTAGCAGTGCTGTTGCAACTTTTACAGCACCGACTGTTACGAGTGAGACCAATCTAGGATTTAGTGTAACTGTCTCTGATACATCTGGTGCGACTGATACAGCAGATGTAACTGTGGTTGTCTCTCCCGCAGTTAATCATGCGCCGGTTGCTGTGATATCAGTGCCTACTCAAACTGTTACACAGGGAGCAACAGTGAGTTTAAATGCTACCTCTAGTACTGATGAAGATGGGGATACGCTGAGTTA
The DNA here is from genome assembly GCA_002770795.1 of Gammaproteobacteria bacterium CG22_combo_CG10-13_8_21_14_all_40_8. Classification (GTDB taxonomy): domain Bacteria; phylum Pseudomonadota; class Gammaproteobacteria; order Enterobacterales; genus 21-14-all-40-8. Next base: position 18,513 of record PCTP01000234.1, read on the forward strand.
TCTATGGACACAAACTTCCGGTACTTCTGTAAGTTTAACTAACTCAACGACCTCACAGGCTTCATTTTTGGCTCCCTCTGTTTCATCTGCAACCACTTTTAATTTTATGGTAACAGTCACTGATTCTTCAGGAGCAAGTAGCACAGCCAATGCATCTGTCACTGTTAACCCAGCCACTACGCCTCCTCCAGCTCCGACTCCAAGTAGTTCCGGTGGTGGTAGTTTGGGCATTCTTTCCTTATGGATGCTTGTTTTAACCAGAGGCTTGAAAAATTCAAAGTTAAAATGGTTTAAGTTGAGTTAAAAATGATAAAAAGCCAGTTAAAAAATAGTGCTTATTCAATATTGCTGCTTGGATTGGCAGCAATATTGATGGGGTGCCAGCAAACTAAAGTTGAAGCATCAGCTGTTCCAGTGGCTGTAGTTGAGCAAAGCTTTAGCTTGTTGCAGCTTTATGATGCTGAAGGGAGGTTGATCGTTGAACTGAAAGACCCTGTAATTTTAGCTAAGATCTATCAGAGTTGGTTACATAAAAAGCAAGTTATTTACAAGAGACAACCCGATTTTAAATATCGAATCATTGTGATTAAGGATGGAGAAAGTCAAACTTGGCTTTATGCTTCAGGTGGCCTTGTACTACAGCAGCAAAAAGTGGTTGGGAATATCTATCAGTTATTGAATGAGAACATTCTGCAATCCTACTTAGAATGAGAATATGGTAAAGTGGTTTCACTAATGTAACCGCTTTACCATTGATATAAAAGGCGTTCTTTAGGCCTCTGTCATATCTTTAAGTTTTTTAAGTGGTCTGACTTTGACTACAGTTTTTGCTGGTTTGGCTTTGAACATGGTTTCTTCGCCACTAAAAGGATTGATCCCTTTTCTAGCTTTAACCGCTTTCTTTTTAACGGTGGTGATTTTTAATAAGCCAGGTAAAGTGAATTCCCCTACACCGCGCTTTTTGAGGTGACGTGTTATTAAGCTTTCTAGCTCATCGAGAACACTTGAAACTTGCTTGCGGCTAAGTTCTGTGTTTTGAGAGATCTCAGCTAATATTTGTGATTTAGTATAACGCTCTGGGATTGCTGTGAGTTTTTTAGGTTTTTCTATTTTAGTCGGAGAGGCCATAGTTTTTTCCTTTCAAGTGAACAAAAGACTGATTTTGGCTCTTTTAAAGCGCATTGAGTCAAATTCTGTGTAGATGTAATTTTTATCTTAAAATGGGGATTTTGGCAAAGGAATTTTTATCTTCTGGAGAATAAAAAAATTTAAAGAAATCTTGGCGAGAATGACTTGATCATATTACAGCAATGATGTAGAATTCGCGCCTTTCTATATAGTGGTTTGGCACCTCAATGTGCCATCAAGGT
>PCTP01000192.1 GCA_002770795.1 Gammaproteobacteria bacterium CG22_combo_CG10-13_8_21_14_all_40_8
TTTCCGGATCTTCAACAAACATAGCGGCATAGGCGACATTTAATTTGGAAGCAGCTCTTTTCACAGAGGAATTTTCAGGATCTCCCTCAACAAAGCTATCAATCATGATTAAATAGGAAGGTGCGCCCTGTTTTACAGTTTTTGGATCATCATTATTGGCGATGGCTTTAGCCAAATTTTCGGCAAGATTTTCAGTGGCTGAAGAGACAATGACCGCACAGCCCTGCAGCCAAAAACTCCCCAGAATAAAACTTAACAACCAGATAAAACGACTTGTTTTATCTTTTATATTTTTTGATTGTGAGAAGTAACACTTTGATTGGCAAATAAATTGGGATGATTTCATAAAGTTTCATTGAATAGAACTTGCAGCATTCATCAATTCACCAAGATTATAGATGTTTTGGCTGACAGTTTTTTTGATGGATTATTTTAGCATCAAATACAGCTAACTTATAGAGATAATCTAAAGAAGTTAATAACATGGCTATTTATTTAATGGCTGTTTAAATAATAACACCTAAGAGATAAGAATCCTCAAGATTGAGTCTCTTGAGGATTCTTGTTGGTCTGTATGTAAAAATCACTCTTTCCAGAAGGTATGTTCTGCTTGTAATTCACATAAGTATTTACTGACAGCGATATAAAAATCAGGATCTTCCCAATAACCCATATGACAAGCCGGGTTCCATGAAGTCGCAGCAGAACCTACGTTAATTTCAAAATCTCCTGCAACAGCATTATCATAAGCGGCATTTAAGCCTTTTAAAGGATAAGCAACGATATCGTCCTTATCATAAAAGTTGAACCATTTGGCACGCTTTTGATAATCTTCTGTGTGCGCTTTGCCTTTGACTTCAATCGGTTTGTCATAAGTATCAGGATTTTGCGCTGCAAACAACGCCATAGGGTTGCCAAAGGTGATAAAACCAGTGAAGGTATCCATTTGCTCTAAAGCACTAAGGCCTTCCAAATGTCCTTTTGAACGCTTTTGTTGTTGGCGAATATCCCAAATAAAGTCTGACATAATCACGCCTCCAAAGGAATGCGCTAAAACAACCAAGGGTGTAGTAGCATCATCCACACGGCGATGAGAAGCTAATTTTCTCAAATTCTCCCGCACACGCTCATGAATAGCCAAATACAGATCATTTCGAACCCCATTTCTATAGGAATGTGAAACACCTAAATAATCCATAAAGGATCTTCGTAAACCAGGATAAGTGAGATTGTTTTTATAATTCACTCGTTGGCTTAATTGCGCCAATGAATCCTTCACCAAATCACCCCAATAGATTTCTTGAAAGACTAAATCATCTTCTGAATGATTAGGATTCTCTAAAATATATTTTTCAACAATTCGATGTTTAAGCTCAACTGAAAAAAACTGCTCTTCAGATCCCAAACCATGAATGATTGCAATAGCCAGTTTCATGAATAATTCCTTCCTAAAAATAAAAGTTTACTATAGTAAATCCTAACCAAAATTTGTCCCTGTGCATAGCTTAAAGATAAATAGTTACAATAATAATTCTATTTTGTCTAAATAGTAGACAAGGCTTTGCCTAAAATGCCAGTTTTTTGTCTAATATACAAAAAAATAGCGTCCTGAATTTGTGTTTTATTTGCTATGATAAAGAATATGGTTGATCTTTTTGGGAGAAATTTATGTTACAAGCTTTCTGTTGGTTTTTGGGTTTTGTTTTAACCATCTCGGTTTTGGCCTATCACAGAGCTTCTATGAAAACCTACACGCTGACCTTTTTCTCTATACTTTTTGTGATCAGCATTGCATCAAGCAGCCCTTACATTGCTTGGTTAATCTATTTTGGATGGTTTATCCCACTCAATATCAAACCCATTCGACAAAAATTGGTGTCCAATCCCATCTTTAAGCTATTTAAGAAACTGATGCCGCCCATTTCAGAAACAGAACAGGAAGCGTTAGAAGCTGGTACAGTTTGGTGGGAAGCGGAACTTTTTCGCGGAGCACCGGACTGGAAACAACTCCATGATATTCCACAAGCTCGATTGAGCCCCAAAGAGATTGCTTTTTTGGAAGGGCCAGTTGAAACCCTTTGCAGTATGGTAAATGACTGGAATGTGACCCATGAAAATGCCGATTTATCACCAGAGACTTGGCGTTTTATTAAGGATAATGGTTTTTTTGGTATGATCATTCCAAAGAAATTTGGCGGGTTAGAACTCTCTGCCTATGCCCATTCCCGAGTTTTGATTAAACTCAACTCCGTTTCTGCCACCCTAGGCACCATGGTTTCAGTCCCCAACTCTCTTGGGCCTGCAGAACTATTACTGCACTATGGAACCAAACAACAAAAGGATCACTACCTCCCGAAACTGGCTAAAGGAGAAGAAATCCCTTGCTTTGCTTTAACGGGACCTGAAGCAGGATCAGATGCATCAGCCATTCCAGACGAAGGCATTGTTTGTCAGGATATTTTTGAAGGAAAAGAAGTTTTAGGTATCCGGCTTAATTGGGACAAACGCTATATCACTCTAGCGCCAGTGGCTACAGTGCTTGGACTTGCTTTTAAGCTCTATGATCCCAAAAAGCTTTTGGGCGGCGCTGAAAACTATGGCATCACCTGCGCCCTTATCCCAATCAATTTACCTGGTATCACCATTGGCCGACGACACTATCCTTTAAATATTCCTTTTCAAAATGGTCCAACTCAGGGAAAGGATGTTTTTATTCCTATTGACTTCATCATTGGTGGCCCAACACAAGCAGGTAAAGGTTGGAAAATGCTGGTAGATTGTTTATCTGCGGGTCGAGCTATTTCATTACCATCTGGCGCGATTGCCTCCGCAAAGGTTTCAGCCATTAGCAGTGGTGCCTATGCAAGGATAAGAAAGCAATTTCATTTACCTATAGGTAAAATGGAAGGTGTTGAAGAAGCATTAGCCAGAATAGGTGGCTATGCCTATGTCAATGCTGCGGTAGGTGCATTCACCTGTGCTGGTATTGATATTGGTGAAAAACCCTCGGTTGCTTCTGCCATTGTCAAATACCACACCACGGAGAATGCTCGTCGAGCCGTGATGGATGGCATGGATATTCATGGAGGAAAGTCCATTATGCTTGGGCCTAAAAATTATCTGGGCCGCGCTTATCAATCAGCGCCCATTAGCATTACCGTTGAAGGAGCCAATATTCTGACTCGAAGCTTAATTATCTTTGGACAAGGTTCATTGAGGTGCCATCCTTACCTTCTTAAAGAAGTTAAAGCCGTTCACAATCCTGATCCGAAAAATAGTCTAGATGATTTCGATCAGGCCCTATTTGCCCATTTAGGATTTGCCTTCAGTAATTTCATCCGCAGTGCCTTTTTAGGTTTAACTGGTGGCAGAGGCAGCCAAACTCCCTTTAATGATGTTACCGCTCGATATTACCAGCATATGAAGAGATTTAGCGCCAACTTGGCATTTTTATCTGATGTGGTATTTGGTGCATTGGGTGGAGAAGTAAAAAGAAGGGAAAGGATCTCCGCACGCTTAGGTGATATTTTAAGTGGTTTGTACTTAGGTTCCGCCATACTCAAAAGATTTGATGATGAGGGTCGTCATCATGAAGATATTCCTTTGGTATGCTACGCCATGGAAAGCCAACTGTATCAAATCCAAGAAGCTATTTTTGCGCTATTCAATAACTTTCCTATTACTTGGCTAGGCACATTGCTTAAATTTAAGCTCTATCCTTTTGGACGCCCTATCACTCCGCCTTCTGATTACCTCGCCCATAAGGTATCCACTATTTTAATGCAACCTTCAGAAACCCGAACCCGACTAGGAGAAGGCATTTATCTCTCGCCTACAATCCATAACAACTTGGGTAAAATGGAAAGCGTTTTAAAAGATATTATTGCGTCTGAAGCTATCTTAAGTAAACTCAAGGGAAATATTGAGACGAAGGAAACAAACCCTATTAAGCTGTCTCAATTAGCCCTTGCAGCAGGTTTAATCAATCAACAGAGCGCTGATTTAATTGAGCGTGCAGAAATAGGCCGTCAACAGGTGATTGCTGTGGATGACTTTGACTCAAGCGAATTGAAGATAAAAAACAAATGAACTTAAGAAACCATGAAACTGAAATGACTATTTTGGTGACACCTGACATGAGTAATTTCGGCGGTAATATGCATGGTGGAGAACTATTAAAGCTCCTCGATCAGGTAGCCTATACCTGTGCCATGCGCTACTGTGGAAATTATGTTGTCACACTTTCTGTGGACAATGTTTTATTTAAGCAACCTATTCGTATCGGCGAACTCCTCATACTAAAAGCCGCTGTGAATTACACAGGGAAAACCTCTATGGAAGTAGGAATTCGTGTAATTTCTGAGGATCTTCACACTAGCACAGTTTGTCATACAAACTCAAGTCACTTTACCATGGTGGCTGTGGATGACAATGGTAAATCCACAGCTATTCCTACTTTTACCCCCACCACTGATATTGAAAAGAAACGTTGGGAAGATGCTTTATTCAGAAAAAAAATGCGTTCTGAATTACAAAAACAAAAAAAACAGCGAAAATCCTCATAAGAAAACGATGGGTTTTCCAGAAAGCCTTCTTAGCGACAAACAAGGCTTTTTTTATTTTTGTGCGTTGAGATCATCTAATGGCTGGTACCAGTAGATAAATGGGCTTTATTGTAAATATTGTATTTACCGACAGGATGGCTCATAGGCAAGCGTTTAACTTCTTCAAAAGTTTTGGCATCATAAACAATGAGCATTCCATCATCTTCTAAGATACTAAGTAATGCATAACGACCATCTTTGGTAAACTCAACATGAGCCGCTGTTTTGCCTGGAACGGGTTGTAAAGTTTTAACGATTTCTAAGGTGCGTTTATCAATAATATGCACCTTGTCCTTGTTGGGACCAAAAAAAACGTCGGTCCAAGCATAGGGGGTATTTTCATGGGATCGCATAAAAAATCCAGGCCCCTCTGTGTTAATAGTTTTAAAAGTTTTCCAATTATCCATATTGATAAAACTAATCTCTCCCTTGCCTAAATTGGGTGTTGCCATAATTCGATGACCTTGATACATCCAACTAATCCCTGAACCAAGATGTGGCATACCAGGTAAATCTAAGTCGGCAATTTTTCTTTTAACATCTAATTGAACGACTTGCCCCCTGGCTGGTTGATTCAAGCCATCTTTGTGCTCGGATGATTTCTTTCCCGATCCCAAAGGACGCACTGCCCCCATAACATTCCGATAGTCTGGCGAAAAGAAAAAGTCATCCAGGATAGCGTCTAATTCAGTCACTTTAGCCACAAATTGACCAGACTTTTGATTGAGGTCATCACCAGAGTCTGGGCGATAATCATGTACCATCCCCTTAATTTCTGCTGACGCATTCTTATCGTAAGGCAACTCCCAAAGTTCTGGCACATCTTTCAGTGCTACCACAAAACTATGTCTGGATCTGGCATCATAAACCGCACTGACACGAGAAGGGATCCCAGTTTGGCTCACGGCAGGAATTATTTTTTGTAATCTGAGATCTCGACCATCCAAGATCACCAAATTAAGTGGCCAATAGTTAGCAACCGCGACATAACGACCATCATCTGATACAGCAATATTTCGTGTATTAATCCCCGCTCTTACTTCAGCCACAAAAGTTAAGTTATAGATATCGTATTTGCTAATCCAACCATCTCTTGATGCAAAATACACGTAGCGTCCGTCTTCTGTAAACTTAGGGCCACCATGAAGAGCGAAGTGCGTTGGAAATCGCGTAATCGGTTCAAATTTATCACCATCTAAAATAGTCGCATGATGATCGCCTGCTTCCACCACAATAAATAAATTCCAAGGATCTGCTTTAAAAATGGGGCTTTTCTGAAATTTGTGTTCCGTATTTAATAGCTTTTGGCTTTTTTGAATATCCTGTTCAGTCCAACTTGGCATGGGATCGGGTCGGGTATAAATAACATCAACTAGCGCTTGTATTTGTTCATCGCTAAGTTGAGAGAACAGGGGCATTTGTGTGGCTACTCTGCCATTTTTAATCACATCAAAGGCAGTTTTTTTGCCTAAACGTTCCAAGTTCTCGGGTAACAATGCTGGCCCCATGCCCCCTTCTCTATTCAAGCCATGACATTTTGAACATTGTTCGGTATATAGGTTATTCTTTGAATGCGACGTTTTAACATCCTGATTATCCACAGCATAAATTGATTGAGCACAAAAAAGTAAACTAAAACAGAAAACCACTAACAATCCCATTAAAACAAATGAGCTTAATAACCTAAAAATTGACACCTGTGGTTCTGTGTTTTGAGAATTTAGATGCTCAAAAGCTTTAGAAGAACTATTGTTGTTTTCCATAGAATCTATCATATCTATTCTCTCTCATCAGCGCTTTCTGAGATAAAAACATCCATTTTTTTGCAGAAAGCTTTTTAATCAACTCGCTTGCTATCAAAAAAAGTTGACGCTATAAAACTGTAGTGGATTTTTTCCAATGTGGATCTGTCGACCTTGAATAGGGTTTGACTTCAACCCTTTGCGTTTGTGCAATACCGATCTCTTCATCGGTTAGATAACAGGCAGGATCTTCTTCCCAGGGATCACCCGTTAATTGATAAGCACGAATGCGAGCATTTCCACCACAAATATCCAGAAATTGACAAGCACCACAACGCCCTTTTACGGGTCTTGGCTTTTGTTTTAAACCCGCCATCAAATCGTTTGATGTATCCCGCCAAATTTCTGAAAATGCACGATCTTTGACATTACCTAAACTATATTGCCACCAAAAGGTATCGGGATGGACATCACCTAGATTATCAATATTAGCAATACTTACACCTGCGCCATTCCCCCCCCAAACTCTTAATGCTTGAGCGATTTTATCCGCTGAATCTGGATGATTTTTTTGTACCCAATGCAGCAAAATAACTGCATCCGCATCATTGTTCCCCGTCACAAAATCTGTTTCAAGACCCGCTTGAATATCTTGCCATGCTCTTTCTATCAGCCTTTCAACCGCTATGCGTGTGGCTTGGTGAACTACATCATCTTTGCGGTTTTTATTGCCTCTGCCGCCATAATTTAAATGAGAAAGATAAAACTTATCCACTTTCTCTGCGCTCATCAAATCAAGAATACCTTCAAACTGCGCTTGGTTATCTTCGGTTAGAGTAAAGCGTAACCCAGTTTTAACCTGTCTTTCCTTGAGTAATCTTATCGCTTTTAAAGAGGCTTCATAAGCACCTTGTTTGCGACGAAATTTATCATGGACCTCGCCAATACCATCAATACTGATCCCTACATAATCAAAATGCATATTGGCTACTCTATCAGCTTGCTCCTCATTGATTAAGGTGCCATTAGTAGAAAGTGCCGTATAAAAACCCAGCTGTTTGGCTTGTTCCGATATTTCAAAAATATCAGGACGCAGCAATGGTTCCCCACCCGACAAAATCAGCACTGGCACACCAAATTGGCGCAAGTCTTTCATCACTTCCATCACTTTCTCAGTAGCCAATTCTCCTGGAAAATCAGTATCTGCCGAAATAGAGTAACAATGCTTACAGGCTAAATTACAACGTCTAATTAAATTCCATATCACGACAGGCCCTTGGGTCGTGAGTTTTCTAGGTGTATTTTCCGGATGATTAATCATTCGCAAATATTGAGAAATTCTTAACATAGCTTACCCTCATTAGTGGCGAGCCTTAGTCCTGTTTTTTTTAAAATTTTTCGACTCATTAATACACGATGATCTCTAACCGTCTGACCCGCTAAAGATTTTAAATGTAGTATTTTTTGTTCAACTTCCTCAGGTCCTCGACCATGTACCATCGCAAATAAATTGTAACGCCATTCAGGATGTCTTCGAGGTCTTCGGTAACAATGACTCACACTTTCTTCTTGACCAAATTTATCTCCCATAATATCGACAGAATCATCATCCACATCCCAAACCGTCATCGCATTAAATCGATAGCCTATTGCATAATGATTTGGAACAAGTGCAATTCGTCGGATTGCACCTTGCTCCATCATATCTTCTAACCTCAACATTAAATCAGCTTCTGTCATCCCTAATTTCACAGCAGCGTCAGCATAAGGAGTGGGCGTCAAATTTAAACCTTCTTGTAATACCTCGACAATTTTTCTATCGGTGATCATTTTCTATACCTCCAAGAATAATTGAACGAAATATTCACGCTCTTTGGGAAGCGCTAGTACAGAACACCCTGTTTCAGACTCAATGTTTTTAATGGTTTGATCTAGATGATTTTGATTTTCACAGGCAAGCACAAACCATAAATTAAATTCATGTTCTCTTAGATAATTATGAGCGACTTCTGGATATGCATTAATGATCTTAGCGATAGGCTCCCAACATGATTCATCAACTGCAACCGCGCATAAGCAAAACAGCCCCCCCATTTTTTCCACATCAAACAGAGGTCCAAAGCGACTGATATAGCCTCGTTGTTTTAAAGATTTAATCATATCAATCAGTTGCTGCTCTGATAAGTCAAATTGTTTAGCACAACGCTGAAATGGCCTATGTGTAATAGGTATACCCAGTTGTAATTGATTAATAATACTTTTCTCTGTTTCATTTAACATGTTTAAATTCAACCTCCATAGAGAGTTTAGAAGAAAAATATTTAGCACCATTTTGAGAGAAGCACCTTGTACTAAACAAAACATCAAATGGACCCTGTAAATGATGTTTTTGGCGAATACTCAGGATCTTTCTTTCTACATCGTCTCGATTTTTTCCATGGATCATCGTAAATAAATTATAAGGCCAATAAGGCAATACTCTTGGTCTTTGATAACATAAGGTCACAACATCTTGATGAGCTAATAGATGTCCCACTGCATCTATCTGCTCATCTTTAATGTCCCAAACCACCATTGCATTGGCGGTATAACCCAATTTTCTGTGCTGTACAATGACACCAAATCGGCGAATGAATTGGTCATTTTGTTGCTGTTGAATGAAATTCATTAAATATTGTTCATCACAACCTATTTCTTCGGCCATTTTTAAATAAGGTCGTTCACAAATAGGTAAACCTTTTTCAAGCCTAGCCAAAATGGATTTCTTTAATTGCTGGAACATAATTTAAATCCCAAATCAATATGAAATCTTTTGATCATAGGTAAACTTAAGACCCTGGTATGAGTAATTTTCTCGGCATTTTTTATCACTTCCTGCAAAGTGTGCTGATTCGGTGCAGTGATCACAAACCATAAATTATAAAAGTGTTCTCTTTGATAATTATGATTAACACCGTCTAATAAACTGATTTGATAAGCGACAGAATCTAACATGCTAGATTCTACATGCACTGCAGCTAGTGTAGATGCACCTATTTGAGCAGGATCTAACACCACACCAATTCGGCTTATATAACCTTGTTTCTCAAGAAATTTATATCTTTCTATGACCCGATTTTCTGTCACATCAAAGGACTCAGCAATGAATTTAAAGGGTCTTTCGCAAAGAGGAAAATTTCTTTGATATTGATCTAATAATTGTAAATCAAAATTTGATAAATCATGGATTGTTTGATCCAATTCACTCATGATGCAACCATCCAAAGTTTCACTTTCATTCGTCTCATTTTATTCATGTTAAAGCCCTAGTTCATGAGCACGATTAGTAAAAAATATACCACTGGGTGCTTTTACCTCAAGAACCTTCAGTAATTGAAAGGTTCTGCTGTCGTAAATTTTCACTTGGTTTAAGTCTCGTACCGAAACCCATACTTGTTCACCACGAGGAGTGAATTGTAGATGCATCACGCCTGGGCCAACCTCGATGGTTTGAATAACCGCTTCAGTTTTAGTATCAATGACTTGAAGCCATTGATTATCTGGGAAGGCAAAATTTACCCAAATATTTCTAGCATCAGGTCGAGCCATAACGAAAACCGGCTGACCTTTCATAGGGATTTTTTTATCTAACAGCCAAGTGCTCGTATTAGCCACAAGCACTTGATGCTCGCCCACTGCAGGGAAAAATGCACGTTCTCCAGCAAAGGTCCAACCTTCAAGATGAGGCATTTTATAAATAGGTAAAGTTTCTTCACCTTTACCATAATCGGGTAATATTCTTTTCACGCCATCTTGGATATTCCATAAATCGACTTTTGCCATGCCTTGCTCACCAAATAATCCAGCAATATAGGTGCGGCCATTTGGAGAAAGCAAGCCGTCGTAAGGTAAAGATCCAATATGGGAAAACTTAGTAAGTTTGGCATGTTGCTTAGGCAATCCATTGAGATCAGCCAACCATATTTCACCAGCATCATATAAACTAAAAACTAATTGATTATTGGGACCATCTGTTAGCCCCACCACTTTGGATCCCTGGGGAAAATCCTTAGTCATAGCGGCAATAGAATCGACTTGTTTAAGAGTTTTCGCATCAAATATTTTAACGCCACCGGGTGTATAATTTGACACAGCTACCCATCGCCCATCCTGAGAAATAGCACCACCAATGGCGTTACCTGATTGAATGACTCTATTGACCAATCGGCCATTTAGAATATCGATTTGGCTCAGTCCGCCGTCTCGACCAAATACATAGGCATAACGTTCAGAGGGTGAAAAAACCATTGATGCATGAGAGAGATCACCCAAACCTTCCACTCGACATAAAATGTTATTCCCCTCACGAGTCACAATCACTACCGAACCAGAGGCTCTTTCGATAATTACACCCAATTGGCCACTCCCATTATTTGGATGACAACCTGAAAATTGCTCAGTTTTCAATTGACTATCTTTTGCAATTAAAGCTGTAGCAAAAAACAATAAGAAAGCACAATGGTAAATTGGTTTCAAATTACTTAACATTTTCTTTACCGGTATTGGTTCGCATCAGTTGTTGAGAGAGGACTTGGATGGAAGATAACTTTTGTTGCCATATCTCTGTTCTAAGTTGTCCGATCAGCCATTCTATTTCAGAATCATTTAAAAAATTTTTCCAGGGTGGCATTGGCGTTTTCAATCGGCCATTTTTGATAGTTTCAAATAACAATTCATCAGGTTTACCTTGCAAATTTTTCGCTAAAAGTGCTGGCCCCAACCCTCCCATCAATGTTCTTCCATGACAAGAACCACAATCATCTAGTAAGAGCGCTGTTAACTGTATCTTTCTCTGTGCTGTGATTTGTTGAGTTGTCACTTTGGCCATTGAATCGGTAGCTAATAAAAAACAACCAATAAACAAAAGGTTAAAGATGCAAACAGCCTGATATTGATTTGTTTTAAACAGAGTCACTTTTAGCTACGCAATGATTTATTGAACGTCAATTGTCTACTAAATATTTGAACTGTGCATTGATCTAAAACAATAGCTAGCCCTTTGCTTTTACCAATCAGGCTTAAATTATCCATTGCTTCATTCATCTGTTGTGAAATGATATATAGAAAGAGAGAGCTAATGCGCTAACTGAGTGATTTGGCTATACAATAAGGGTAATTTATGTGGCAGGTGTTCAGGTTTTTGAATGACAACAAATCCCTGCTTGCCAAAAAGATGAGGAAGATAGTCCTCAGCCATTTGGTCAATGGTCACGCAAAATGGAATGATACCAGATTTTCTCGCCTCTAATATGGCATGCCTGGTATCCTCAACACCATATCTCCCTTCATAAGCGTCAAGATCATTAGGTTTACCATCACTGAGCAATAAAAGTATTTTTTGCTGTGCGCCTTGTTGGATGAGTTGCTTTACGCCATAACGGATTGCCGCGCCAAGTCGAGTATAAAATCCTGGCTCACAACCTTGAATACTGGCAAGAACTTTTTCATCATAAGCTTGTTCAAAGTCCTTAATTTTAGTAACTTGCACCAATTCGTTTTTCTTTGACCAAAATCCCGCAATAGCGAACTTATCTCTTACGGAGGACAGTGCTTCAGCCATCATCACCAGTCCATCTTTTAAAACGTCAATCACTCTTTGTTCATTACTAACCCATGCATCGGTAGATAAAGAAAAATCCGCTAATAAAAAGCAAGCAATATCTCGATGTTGATGACGTAACTGGCAGTACAACTGTGGCTCAGGTTGATGTGTGTAAAATTGCCTCTCAGTGTTAAAAGTTTGCCAAGCATCCATATCAATTTCTGAGCCATCCATTTGATTTTTCAACCAAGCTCTTTGAGGCATTAAACTAGAGAGTTGACGCCTGACTTGACGTATATCTTTAATTAATTGTGGATGAAGAGGCTTAAGTTGTATTGAACAGCCATTGCTTAACTCTTCGCTTAAGCTGGTTTCAACGACTCGACAAAAATCCTTTTTAAGTTGTTGCAGCTTAAAATCCCATTCAGGTAATAAAATACCCGCTATTTTTCCCAATTTGGCAGCTTGTTCAGAGGGTAAATCAAGATCAAATTTCAATCTACCTGAACCCGATTCTGCTCTTGTAATAGCCAATTCATCTAAATCATCAACAATTTTCTCAGGGTTATCATCGGGATCTTCATCAATTTCACGATTGACATTAGCATGTTCCGCTCTGGAGAAGATACTTTCAAAACGATAAAGCATAATGCCATCATTATTTTTATTCAGTTTAACTCGTTTCGATTTATAGCGTTTATGCTGTTTTTTGATCTCAACTTGTACACCTTGTTGTGCTTGTGACGGCTCTCCCTCAACAGTTGCAACCCCATCAGTTTGAGGAGGATTTGGATGCGGCCAGATCAGAACGGGTGAAACCTCAATTGAATCTGGAATATTATGAAATTTTACAAAAGGATCTTGTAGATACTTTGTTAAAATTTTCTCTGCATTTTGAAATTTCAAAGGCATAGAAATTTGAGTTCTCTGAGCCAAATAATAGTTAACAAGTCTCTGATAACGATGACTAAACCCTGTCCATTGCGATAAGGCTTTTTGCGTCACTAACAGGTTATTCAAAAACCAAAGATTGTTTTGCTTAGGTATGGAAAATTGCATACACAACCACAAATAACAATCAAAATTTAGCTGTTTTTCTGGAAAGATATCAATGACTTCTGGTAATACTAAAGCTTCATCATCTACCCAACTTAATTCGATTTTTTGACCTGTACCAGCCAATTTTTGCAACCAAGTTCTAGCTGTTTTTTGTACACTAGCGCTTTCGGAACAAAGTTTTAACGCAGCATGTCCACCTAATGCCCGAAAGCTAATGGCTAATGATGAGGATATATCTTCAAGGAACACTTGAGCCTCAGGATAACCTGAATGTGCTTTCTTTTGGATCCATTGATCCCAGATTTTCCCTACTTTCTCTTCCATTATGAATGATCCTTAGCGCTGATTCTCCATAAGGGTAAACCCATTCGTGCTCTACTCCAGTTCCAAACCGCTGTTAAAATAAATAAGGAATGAAACAAAGTAAAATAACTAATAATCAGTGCCCAGCGAACAGCGGGTTGAATTGATTCAAGATAGAAAATAACCAAGGATAAACCAAATAAAGCAAAACCAGCGATCAGATTAATTGCCAACCCAAACTTTAGTTGATATTTTTCAAAAATAGTTAAGTAAGGTTGTGTGGTTTGACGGTAAGTTAAGACTAACAAATAACTAAAAGCAATTAAGGGCAACAGGGTTAGATTCAACAATGAAAACAATGCAATTTTAGCGGCTAAATCGTACTGAGAATCTAGACTATTTGTTGCGCCATATTGATTTAGTTTTGTTTTCATTGACTAATCACCAAAAGTAGCTTTTACCACTTCCATTAACCCGGTGATGGTATCTTCATCATCAGTTAAAGGTTCAACTAATGCCGCTTTGCAGGCCAAAACAGGATCGAATCCATCTTTGAGTAAACGCGCAACATAGACAAGTAATCTGGTACTTGCGCCCTCTTCTAAATCCACACCTTTAAGACGCCTTAATGCCTGAGCTAACTGAACAAGCTGCTGGCAACCCGCTATGGGATATCCCGTTTCTTGATGTACCACTTTCACTTCTAGCTCAGGTTGTAGATAGTCAAAACTCAGCGAAATAAATCGTTGTCTTGTAGAGGGTTTTAACCCTTTCATTAGGTTTTGATAACCTGGGTTATACGAAACTACTAGCATAAAATTATCTGGTGCATGTAAAATTTCTCCCGTTCTATCAATGGGCAAAATTCTTCTATCATCGGTCAATGGATGTATCACAACAGTAGTGTCTTTGCGTGCTTCAATCACTTCGTCGAGATAACAAATCCCACCATTTCTTACGGCTCTGGTTAAAGGTCCATCTTGCCAAATAGTATCTCCAGCCCCAATAAGATGCCGCCCGACTAGGTCTGTTGCGGTCAAATCATCATGACAAGCAACTGTATATAAGGGTAATTGTAATTCATTGGCCATGTGCTCAATAAATCGTGTTTTTCCACAACCTGTTGGCCCCTTGAGTAACAAAGGCAGTTGATTGGCATGGGCATAACGAAATAACTCAATCTCTTTATCTTGGGGAAGATAAAATGGCACGGAATGTTGATTATTGGCATTCATGGTTATTTCCTTTCAAACATTTATTTTCTGAAAAAAGCCCGGTATAACCCGGGCTTTGAACAAAGCTTAGGCTTTGGCAGGTTTATCTTCTTTGATAAAGAAGCTAACGATATAGCAGATTAAGCCAATAAAAAATATCACACCAGCAAGTTCACGCAGCCAGTAAAAGATAGTAATTTTATCTTGCACAACCATGAAAGGTTCTGGATTTTCAGTGTATCTTTGGAACCACACCTGAATCACACCAGCAGCCGTTAAAAACAAGGTGATAAAGACCATGGCAACTGTCATTAACCAGAAACTCCACATTTCCCAAAGCTGAGCGCGTTGGCAATTAGCGCCTGCTCTACCTCTGAGTAAAGGCATAGCATAAGATATCATTGCCATCACAATCATGGCATAAGCGCCATAGAATGCCATGTGTCCATGAGATGCGGTAATTTGAGTACCATGCGTGAAATAATTCACTGGTGCCAAGGTATGTAAGAATCCCCATACCCCCGCTCCTAGAAATGCCATAACAGGCGTCCCTAAAGCCCAAAGAGTTGCCGCTTTATTAGGATGTTCACGACGTCTTCTATTCACCATATTAAAAGCATAAATAACCATTAAGAAAAATGGAATAGGTTCTAGCGCTGAGAAAATTGAACCCAGTGGTTTCCAATAGTCGGGTGTACCAATCCAATAATAATGATGGCCTGTACCGATAATGCCTGAAATGAGAGTGAGTGCAATAATTAAATACACCCATTTTTCGATAACTTCTCGGTCGATGCCAGTGATTTTAATTAACACAAAGGCTAGCATACCAGCTAAGATTAATTCCCATACACCTTCAACCCATAGATGAACAACCCACCACCAAAAGTACTTATCCATGACTAAATTATCTGGATTGTAGAAGGAAAATAAAAACATGACAGCCAAACCCAAAAGTCCAGTCAGCATCACCATGTTAATCACGGTTTTACGACCTTTGATAACAGTCATACCCACGTTATAAAGGAATCCTAATGCAACAATAACTATACCTATTTTGGTAATAGTTGGTTGTTCCAAGAACTCTCTTCCCATGGTAGGAAAATACTCATTTCCTGTCATCTTGGCCAGCCCAGCATAGGGTACCAACAAATAACCTAAAATGGTCAATGCGCCCGCTACTAAAAAGATCCAAAATAAAACAACAGCGAGTTTAGGACTTACTAATTCTCTCTCTGCTTCTTCAGGTATCAGATAATAGCCTGCCCCCATGAAGCCAAATAATAACCAAACAATTAACAGATTTGTGTGAACCATTCTGGCGACATTAAATGGTATAGCTGGGAATAAAAAATCGCCCCAAACATATTGCAGCCCCATGACTAAACCGAAAACGATTTGGCCAACAAATAAACCAATAGCAGCAATAAAATACAGCTTGGCAACTGATTGTGATTGATATTTCATAGTCGTTGCTCCTCTACCCTTCTATGTTAGGTGGCCAGTTATTAGTATCGATTTCACCGGTCCATTTAAGAAATGCCACCATGTCGTCTAACTGTTTTTCAGTCAGATTAAATTGTGGCATTTGGCGACGACCAGGTATTCTTGTGGGCTGCGATTTGATCCAAGCTTTGATGAAATCTCCACCTCGTCTTTTGTATACATTACCCAGTTCCGGTGCAAAATATGCCCCCTCACCGATAAGTGTATGACAACCAATACAGTTGTTTTCTTCCCAAACTCGCTTACCATCAGCAACCGATTGTGTCAGGTTTTGACGGTGATCGTGTTTAGGCATTCTATTAACAGTATCAAAAGTTAACGCAAGAAATAAAAGTACGAAGAAAAGACTGCCTCCGTAATAAATATTCCGCGCCGTTGATTTAGTGAAAACTTCACTCATAGGACGCTCCTTTCAGTTATTAGGCAACCAAGAACCTTCTAATAAATAGTTAACTTCTGTGAGTTAGCTTTAGTTCAATGGTTCTCAGCAATTACCAAACTAATTTGGTTGGATATTACTTTACGGAGTCTCATGGTTTTTTTCCTTGATCATGGTCAATTTAGATCATTTAACCTATTTTCATTGCGTTTCAGTCTTCTTGATCGGAGTCAAGGAAGTCATTTTAAAAAAATGCGCTAATGCAATCTGTTTATAGTAATTATTAATTTGTGTTCCATCTATTGAGCTAAAAAACCTATCTAACCTATCAAGGGGAATTAATTATGAATAGAAAATCTTTGGTGCTGCTCTCAGCTTTGGCATTAGCCATGGGAACAGCTTGGGGAGCAGAAGAGGGAAAACACCCCGATAAAACCCAACAATCATATGAAGGCGCACCGTCCCCTATCCAAGAGGTTAAACGTGTTATCACGCCAGGCGCACCAGATATGACTCAAGAGGAATTTGATGAAGCCAAAAAAATATTTTTTGAACGTTGTGCGGGTTGTCATGGCGTATTAAGAAAAGGCGCTACAGGAAAACCATTAACGCCCGATATCACTCAAGCCAAAGGTACTGAATATTTGAAGGCCTTCATTACCTATGGATCACCAGCTGGGATGCCTAATTGGGGAACTTCAGGTGATTTAACAGAAAAGCAAATTGATGTTATGGCGCGTTATATCCAACACGATGCACCAATTCCTCCAGAATGGGGCATGGATAAAATGATGGAAAGCTGGAAGGTTGTTATCCCATCAGAAAAACGCCCTACTAAAAAAATGAATAATTATCATATTGAAAATATTATGAGTGTCACTTTAAGAGATGCAGGTCAAGTGGCCTTGATTGACGGTGATACCAAAGAAATCATTAATATCGTCAATACTGGATACGCTGTACATATTTCCCGTCCTTCTGCCAGTGGTCGATATATTTTTGTGATCGGACGCGATGCCAAAGTAGACATGATCGATTTATGGATGGAGAAACCAGACAAAGTTGCTGAAATTAAAATCGGCCTTGAAGCTCGTTCGATTGAAACCTCAAAATACAAGGGTTATGAGGATAAATATGCAATCGCTGGTGCCTACTGGCCACCACAATACGTAATTATGGATGGTGATAATTTAAAACCACTGAAAATCGTCAGTACACGCGGTTATACAGTAGATACACAAACTTATCATCCAGAGCCTCGGGTTGCAGCAATTGTGGCCTCTCATGAGCATCCAGATTTTATTATCAATGTGAAAGAGACTGGTCAAATTTTATTAGTGGATTATTCAGATATTAATAATCTGTCCGTCACTACTGTGGGAGCCGCCCGTTTCTTGCATGATGGTGGCTGGGATTCTACCCAACGCTACTTTATGGACGCAGCGAACAAATCCAATAAAATTGCCGTACTAGACTCTAAAACACGCTCTCTAACAGCCTTAGTAGATGTAGGTAAAATCCCTCATCCAGGTCGAGGTGCTAACTTTGTTGATCCCGAGTTTGGCCCAGTGTGGTCAACAGGTCATTTAGGCGATAATACCATTGCCTTGATTGGAACCGATCCCGTCAAACACAAAAAGTTTGCCTGGAAAAAAGTGCGATCTATCGACACTCAAGGTGGTGGAAATCTCTTTATCAAAACCCATCCTAAATCACATAACTTGTGGTTCGATAACCCATTAAACCCAGATGATAATATCCATCAATCTGTCGGTGTTTATGATATTCGTCACTTTGACCAAAAATTCCAAGTATTGCCCATTGCTGAATGGGCCAATGTGGGAGAAGGCGTCAAACGTGTGGTACAACCTGAATATAATGCCAAAGGTGATGAAGTTTGGTTCTCTGTATGGAATGGTAAAACCTTAGAATCTGCCATCGTGGTTGTCGACGATAAAACTAGAACCCTGAAAAAGGTGATTAAAGACAAGCGCTTAGTCACCCCAACAGGCAAGTTCAATGTGTACAACACCATGCATGACATTTACTAATCAACCGTTTGGATTCTATTGAATCCACTTAGGGCGCCTTTTTTAGGTGCCCTTTTTTTTGAATCAGTGATCGCAGAATTGTCGATTTTTAAAACTATTTGTACAAGATTAAATCAGATATTTTATGTTAAACTCAGATCTTTGATCATTTTACTCAACTCAACGAGGAATATTGCAGATGAGGTCATACTTATCCACGGCCAAATATACGGCCTTAGCCATGATATATAGTTTTTTTATTGCAGGTTGTACACCTATAGCCCACCAAAGTAATAACAAGGTTGCCGCAGTAGCAAAGGATAAGGTATTTAATTACCCCTATACTGAAAAGCAACTTCCTAACGGGCTTAAAGTGGTTCTCGTCAAAACTCAGTATCCTAACTTGGTTTCTCTATATATTCCTGTCAGCACAGGCTCTCGTAATGAAATGGAACCCGGCAAATCCGGATTCGCTCATTTTTTTGAACATATGATGTTTCGCGGCACAAAAAAATATCCCTCTGACAAATATGGAGAAATTCTAAAAAATCTAGGGGCCGATCAAAATGCCTATACCACAGATGACTATACCAACTATCACACTACATTTGTAGCCGAAGGATTGGAAACCATGTTGGAATTAGAAGCCGATCGTTTCCAAAATCTTGAATATTCTGAAGCAGACTTCAAAACAGAATCACTTGCTGTTAAAGGAGAATATTTAAAAAATGCCTCAAATCCTGTACGTAAAATATTTGAAGTCATGAGAGATAAGGCTTTTATCAAGCATACCTACAAACATACCACAATGGGTTATTTAAAAGATATTAACGATATGCCCAATCAATTTGAATACGGCAAAAAATTCTTTAAGCGCTGGTATAGCCCAGAAAATACCAGCATCATTGTAGTCGGCGATTTTGATGAAGCAAAAGCCATGAAATGGATTGAAAAATATTGGAGCAATTGGAAGCCTAGCAACTACAAAGCAGACATTCCTGTAGAACCAGAGCATCATCAATCTGAATATGTTCACATCACTTGGGATAAAAAAACGCAACCTTGGTTAGCCATTGGTTTTCATGGTCCTGCTTATGATCCATCAAAAATTGATATGCCAG
>PCTP01000230.1:0-1433 GCA_002770795.1 Gammaproteobacteria bacterium CG22_combo_CG10-13_8_21_14_all_40_8
CATGCTTTTGACCATTTCAGTGGTAATGAGTTTTGGAGCTGGTTTTCCTGGGATCATGGCTGTGGTGATAATAATATCAACATCTTTTGCTTGCTCGGCGAATAACGCCATTTCTGCTTCAATAAAGGCTTTACTCATCACCTTGGCATAACCATCACCAGAGCCAGTATCCTCTTCAACATAGTCCATTTCTAAAAATTCAGCGCCCATACTTTCAATTTGCTCTTTTACTTCAGGTCGAGTGTCGAATCCTCGGACAATAGCTCCTAAACTACTTGCAGTACCAATGGCAGCGAGACCAGCAACGCCGGCACCAATCACCATGACTTTAGCAGGAGGAACTTTGCCTGCAGCGGTAATTTGACCTGTAAAAAAACAACCAAACTGGTGTGATGCTTCAACAACTGCTCTATAACCGGCTATATTAGCCATGGAACTTAAAGCATCCATGGATTGAGCTCGGCTAATTCTGGGGACAGATTCCATGGCTAAAACATCCACTTTTTTCTCTGCAAAAAGAGTCAGTAACTCTGGATTTTGTGCAGGTGCAATAAAGCTAATCAAGGTACTACTTTCTTTCATTAAAGGGAGTTCTTCAGTTTCTGGCCCATTCACTTTAAGCACAATGTCTGACTGCCAAGCGTCTGCCTGATCAACAATTTTAGCACCGGCACTTTCATAATCTGCATTAGCGAAGCTAGCTTTACTGCCAGCGTTCGATTCAACAACTACGTCAAACCCTAGCTTGATAAAAGCCTCAACCGAGTTTGGCGTGGCCGCCACCCGATTTTCATTCTTGACAAGTTCTCTGGGGATACCAATTTGCATAACAAAACCTTCCCGATAAGGATAATTGAAATAGAACACTAAACAATGTATTAGCACTTTTTTACATTTTTGTGTAGTAAAATCAACAATAAATCTGATCCAAGTCAATGACTATGACTTGGATCAATGGAAGGGCCGAGCTATTTTTTTCATTAATTACCTCTATCACTCTACTGAAATGAACGATATTTCATTCAATCCATACTTTTTTGACGCTCAAGGATCATATTTACTAAATATCCATTGATTCCGAAGCTATATTTATATAATCTATGCGCCCCTATCGATTTGAAACACTTATTTCTATTGAAAATAGGATGCAACAACAAATTGGGTGAGGTGTCCGAGTGGCTGAAGGAGCACGCCTGGAAAGTGTGTGTACGGCAACGTACCGAGGGTTCGAATCCCTCCCTCACCGCCAATTAACCGATGTCAGCTGTCTTTTTCCTTTTAAGTCCTAGTTTAAGTCCTAGTTTAAGTCCTAGATAGAACGCCTAACTAGATTCTGAAACAAACACTTTGTAGTAAGCGTGGATTCACCACATGTTCATCACCACTAATGCGCGCGATATGCCTTGGATGCAGTGCTACTGTATATGCATTGC
>PCTP01000230.1:1478-3079 GCA_002770795.1 Gammaproteobacteria bacterium CG22_combo_CG10-13_8_21_14_all_40_8
AATAACCAGTAAATCAAATTCAAAAATGTTTTTTAAAGTGCTTAATGAATGTTTGTTTGCTGAGTAAATATGCTATTATTTTTTATATCAGTGATACCAAGTAATGAAATTGTGAGCTTGTTTGTTTTATGTTATTTTTCAGAACGAATAATAGTTTTATGTGCTCAAGTCGAGTTATACTCCCTATTCTCTGGTTCCAACAACTGACGCAAAATGTATAAAATTTCAGGTTTCTATATCAGACTCTTCCTTTGGTTTGTTTTATGTCATGAGCTATTAGCCAATGAGCCTGTTACAAAGTCAGCGTTGACTGATAAAGTAGAATCGAGGGATATAGTGGTGAAGAACGATTCTTTCACTCGATCTGGCGAAATATCGGTTGAGCAACTACTGAGTGATTACCCTCTATTTAAAAAAAGTTATGAGGATTTTTCACCAACTGCCGAGGATGTTGAGCAGATAAAATCTTTGGCAGGCTCAGATGTTGTTATTTTCATGGGATTGTGGTGTCATGATTCTCAACGCGAAGTCCCTCATTTGGTCAAACTCATCGAGCAAGCTGGAAATCCCTTTCAGTCCGTTAAAATAATCGCTTTAACGCCCAGTAAAATGCTGGATAAGGAATATGCAAAAAAATTTGAAGTTACTCACACCCCAACCATTTTTGTTCTTAAGCATGATAAAATTGTCGCTTCAATCGTTGAGAAACCTCAGGTGAGTCTTGCACAAGATCTGGTGAATCAGATCCATCCTTAAGCCAACAGAGAGGGTATTATTTACTTAAGTTGGATTTATTGACTCAATTTTATCCTATATTGTTCGATAAAAAGGGATTCTGGTGAAATCAAAATCATATAAAATCATAGCCGATGCTAATATTCCTTTAGCCATGGAGTTATTTTCTTCATTGGGGCAAGTGCAATTAATAGATGGTCGCAACTTATGTAGATCTGATCTTCAATACACTGATATTTTGTTGGTGCGCTCGGTTACTCAAGTGAATAAAGCTTTATTAGCGGAAACACCAGTTAAGTTTGTTGGAACCGCCACTATTGGCACGGATCACATTGATCTCCAATACCTAGAGAGCAATAATATAGCCTTTGCCAGCGCTCCTGGGTGTAACGCGAATTCAGTGAAAGAATATGTACTTTCTGCGCTTGCCCACACTCAACAGTTACAAAGATTGTTGCGGGGCGAGATAACGCTGGCTATCGTTGGTCTAGGTAACGTAGGTTCTCGACTTTATCAAGTCTGCCATCAATTAGGAATCAAGGTGGTTTGTTTTGATCCATTTTTACAAGAAGCGGGCATTACACAACTACATTTAGATCCTCAAGTGTCAATCAATTGGGCTAGTTGGCAGCAGATCCTCAAAGCGGACATATTGACGCTACATGTTCCATTGACTAAAACAGGCAAATATCCAACCTATCATCTATTTAATCAAGAGTCTTTTGAAGGTATGAAGTCTGGGGCATTATTAATTAATAGTAGCCGAGGAGGGGTTGTTGATAATTTAGATTTGTTGGCTGCTTTGAAACAAAAAAAAATCCAGGCAATTTTGGATGTATGGGAACATGAACCCAATATTTCAACTG
>PCTP01000230.1:3158-19761 GCA_002770795.1 Gammaproteobacteria bacterium CG22_combo_CG10-13_8_21_14_all_40_8
GTTGTTTCAAGCCTTATGTCAGTTTTTTGGGGGGGATTTTGACTCTCAAGAGTTTCATGGTGATAATACCTCTTATAGACCTTCTAGAACCATTGAGTGGAATAATCATTGGCAGAGTTTTGAGTGCGTGGAAAAAATCATTAATCTGGCCTATTCTATTGAAATAGACTCAAGGAATTTATGCGGTGTTTCTGAGAAAAACATGGGCACCGAATTTGACTTGTTACGTAGAGATTATCCTGCAAGGCATGAGTTTCTTCATTGGTTTATTCAAGGCTGCCCTGAAAACCAACAGTTAGCCTTAATTAAAACCCTTGGATTTCAATTTATCCTTTAGTTAGTCAGTGACTCAGTGGATCAATTCTACTATGATACCCTTAAATATGAAATAGTGATGGAGACTGTATGAGGTCGGATTCAAACCAGTCAGAGAAAGATGTTGTTTGGACTCAGTCAATGCCTGAAAGAAAAAAACAGCAAACTCAAGATTGGGAGGCGCATCCTGAAGAGGATATTAGGGGGCAAGTAGTCCCTGACTTGGATCTAAGAACCGTCGAGGAGCGACTTAAAGAAGTTACGCAAAGGAAAAAGCTCATCATTACTGGTAGAGCGCAAAATGTGAAGAGCAAACAGGGTGGCAAATAGGTTTTGAACTGGTTCACATTTTTTCTTAGTGAAATATGAGCTAATAGCATAAATTTTTCTAAGCCAGCTTAAAATCCTGATGTAAAAGTTCAACAACAATTAGATGAGAGTTGGAATGTCCATAAGTGGTTATCGTGTAGCAGTAGTAGGTGCAACTGGGTTAGTTGGAGAAACTATTCTGCAAATTCTTGAGGAGAGAGATTTTCCAGTATCGGAGATCATTCCTTTAGCCAGTGAAAATAGTTCTGGTAAAACCATTATCTATAAAGATAAAACGGTTAAAGTTTTGAGTTTGGAGGGATTTGATTTTGAAGGTATAGATATCGCCTTATTCTCAGCGGGCGCTGCTATTTCTGAAACTTACGCACCCTTAGCAGCACGTGCGGGAGTGATTGTTATAGATAACTCCAGTATATTTCGGAATGATCCTGACATCCCGTTGATTGTCCCAGAGGTTAATCCATTGGCTATTGATGGGTTTAGAGAACGCAATATTATTGCCAATCCCAATTGCTCTACTATCCAAATGTTAGTGGCTATCAAACCCATTTACGATGCTGTTGGTATCAAGCGAATTACGGTTTCAACCTACCAATCCGTATCTGGTATGGGGCGTAAAGCAGTAGAGGCATTGGCTAAACAAACTGCCAGGCTAATGAATGGTTTGGGCGTTGAAGAAGATATTTTTGCTAAGCAAATGGCTTTCAACGTGATACCAGAAATCGATGAACTACAAGAAAACGGTTATACCCGTGAAGAAATGAAGATGGTTTGGGAAACTCAAAAAATATTGCAAGATGTGAGCATTCAAGTGAATCCAACAGCGGTGCGTGTTCCTGTATTTTTTGGGCATAGTGAGTCAGTGCATATAGAGACACAGCAATATATTGATGCAGCTATGGTGAGAGAATTACTGAACAATGCGCCTGGTGTTGAGGTGATAGATTCTACCGAAGAATTAGTCTCTGCATCACCTGCAATTAATGCTGTAGGCCAAGATCAAGTGTTTGTAAGTCGCATCAGAGAAGACTTAGATAATAATACGGGTATTAATCTTTGGATAGTCAGTGATAATATCCGAAAAGGGGCTGCATTAAATGCTGTACAGATTGCAGAATTGTTGGTAAAAACGCAATTGTAAGCTATAGTTAGCACAATATCATGGGAAACACCTTAAGGAGTCTGGGGTAATTGACTGACTTTTAAGGGTGTAGCCGTTAATTTTTAAAAATTAATAAGAAGATCATGAAAAAAAGAACCGTTAATGGATATACCAAGTTGTTCAAAGTTTCCCCCTTAATTATTGGGGGGTGTTTATTGGGGTTACCCAGTTTTTCTCATGCCTTGGGCTTGGGGGATATTAGATTATTATCCCATCTCAATGAGCCGCTGAATGCAGAAGTGGAACTGATATCCGCACAAGGCCTTTCCAAAAATGAGGTTCTTGCCTCATTGGCAAGACCAGAGGCTTTTGAGAAAGCCGGTGTTGAATATTATTTCTTCTTAACCCAGTTTAAATTTACGCCTTTATTTAAGAAGGATGGTAAGGTTTACCTGTCAATTCGCACTAAAAACCCAATTAAAGAACCCTTTTTAGATTTTCTGGTTGAAGTGAAATGGCCAAATGGACAGTTACAACGCGAATACACATTATTATTAGATCCACCTGTTTATACGGAAGATCAAGTTCAAACTACCACGACACCAGCTGTTACTCAACAAAATGAAATTTCACAATTTAATCCAACATCAAACCTGGCGGATAATGGGAATTTTTCTGATTACAAGGTGGCATCTGGTGATACACTTTGGTCTGTGGCCAGAACCACTACCAGTAGTACACCGTTTACAATGCAGCAACGCATGGTGGCTATTTATTCCGCTAATCCGAATGCCTTTATCAGAAACAATATGAACAATTTAAAGCGTGGCGCTTTATTAAAAATTCCTGATGAGCAGGCGATTGGCTCTATTTCAGAACGACAAGCTTTACTAGAAATTGCCGCACAAAACCAGAAAAACTTAGGTGGATCTGGATCGAGACCTTCCTCTGTGATTGATACTGCTGAGTATCAATCGAAAAGCCAATCTGCTGAAGCACAACAAGATCGCCTGAAATTAGTCTCTCCAGATAATTCATCAGCGAATGCAGCTGCCGTTGCAGCGCTTGAATCTGAGGCAGTAACTACACTAACGGAAGAAAATAATACTCTCAAACAACAACTGCAACAGCAAAAAGAAAAAATAGACAAAATGGAGCGGTTATTAGAGCTTAAAGATGCTAGTTTAGCTGCTGCCAATAAATCAGAAGATAATGCAGACTCCACAGAAACTGATCAGCAACCAACCAGCGAAGCAGAACAACCCGTAACCGATAAGGATACTGGATCTAGTTCTGTTTCATCAGAGGATGATGGCGCAACAACATCACCGCTGTCTAGTGACACTGATAATGAAGAATCTGTTGACACATCAACTGAAACAAAAGTACAACCAGTACAACCAGTACAGGAGCTTCCAAAGCCAATATCAACACCAGCCGAACCTCAGGGTTTCATGGATAAAATTTTTGCTTTGGGTGTATCAACTCTTGCGGGTATGGTTTCTGCTATCGTCTTACTATTTGCTTTAATCTTTTTCTGGGTAAGAAGAAAGGGGATGTCCAATGAATCCTATCAAAGCAGTTTATCAGTTCCTATGCACGATGATCTGGATGAAGAAACTTTACCTAAGTTGGCCGATGATATTTTTGCGGAAGAAATGGATGCTGATGAAGAACCTGAATATATATCAGAAGATGAAGTTGAGGATATAGACTCAACTTCAAGTACAAGTAATAGTTCAGATGAGGTGACAGATCCATTGGGCGAAGCAGATGTTTATATCGCTTATGGAAAATACGATCAAGCCATCAAATTGCTCTCTGATGCCATTATTCAAGATGAAGAACGTTTAGATCTTCGTTTGAAATTATTGGAGTGTTTTGTAGAAACAAAATCATTAAGTGAGTTTAAAGCTCAAAAGGAACAGTTACTCGATTTGTCTCAAGATGTTGATTTAGTAGAACAAATTAAGCAGTTTGAGTTAAAAGGATGGCCGGAAGAAGATTTAAGCACGGATGGCATTCCTTCCACAGAAGATATTTTTGGCGATCTTTCCTTTGAATCAGATGAAGATGAATTAGCTTTTGATGAAGCTATTATTGAGGGTCGGTCTGGCGGTGAGAATTTGGAAGAGGCTTTGGATATGGGGCCTGACTTTGGTGCTATAGAAGAAACTGAGTCAGATAGTGATGATGAATTGGATTTCAACTCTAACCCAGAACATTTGGATGAAGACAGCAATATTGAAGATGAAATGTCATTGGATGATGAGTTTTTAAATGATTTTGCTGAGGAGTCTGCTGATACCTTTGCTCTCGATTCTGCTGAAGACTCATTAGATGATGAAATAAGTTTCATTGATCCCAATGAAATTCATGATGATTTTATACCTCTCAGTGAAATTGACTCTCGAAAAGAAGAAAAAATTGAAGAGACTTTGGAGCTTGGGGATGTTGATGAAGCCTCAACTAAATTAGATTTAGCAAGAGCTTATATTGATATGGAAGATTTTGAAGGTGCCAATGAAATTTTACAGGAAGTGGTTTTAGAAGGTAATGCAGAGCAAATTGCAGAAGCACAGGATTTATTGTCTCAACTTAATTAAACTCAACTCGAGATGAGAAACGCCTAGTTTCTATTTGAGGAATGGAATGTTCGAGGAAAATTATTTAGGTTTAAGTGTAATCAGAGAGAAAATGAATCAACAACAAACAGCTCAAGAACTCCTAACTTATAGAGTTGCATTAGGTGTTGAGTATTGCGGGTTGAATTATTGTGGATGGCAATTTCAAAAACACAGCATTGGTGTGCAACAGCGTTTGGAAGAAGCATTATCAACGGTCGCTGATCATAAAATTCAAACTGTTTGTGCTGGACGCACCGATACTGGCGTTCATGCAGTAGGACAGGTTGTACATTTTGAAACCCATTCACAAAGACCTCTTAAGGCATGGACCCTGGGAACCAATGCAAATTTACCAGATGACATATCTGTGACTTGGGCCAAAGTTGTTGCTGACGATTTCAGCGCAAGATTTTCTGCAACGAATCGAAGTTATCGTTATGTACTTTTGAATCGCCTTCATCGAAGCGCATTACTGAATGGTCGAGTGACAAAAGTGGCAACATCCCTTAATATAGAAGCTATGCAGCTAGCTTGTCCATATTTCCTTGGTGAGCAAGATTTTAGCTCCATCAGGGCTGCAAATTGCCAATCAAATACCCCTTGGCGGAATATCAGCCGGCTTGAAGTTTCAAAACAGGGCGATTTTGTGGTGATTGATGTAACGGCGAATGCATTTTTGTATCATATGGTTAGAAATATTGTCGGTGTTCTATTATCCGTTGGACAGGGACAACATTCACCAGAATGGGTAAAATCTTTACTTGATGCAAAGGATCGAACCAAAGCACCAGCAACTGCACCTGCATCTGGACTCTATTTAACAATGGTTGAGTATCCCACAGCTTTTGATTTACCAATCACTGACAGTAGATTGTTTCTCATGGGCTGAAAGACTGGTACGAACACTAAGACTAAGGTTGCTTTAAGCTACCGTTACTTTCAAAATAACGCCCAATTGCTAGAAATTTTAAAATTATTCAGGTAACAAGATTATGAGTTGGTTAGAACGCATATTACCTGGGAGAAACACTCCCGGTTCCAATCGGAAAAAATCAGTCCCAGAAGGCGTTTGGGTAAAATGTGAAGGTTGTTGTTCAGTGCTTTACCGTTCTGAACTGACTCGGACTTTATATGTTTGTGGTAAATGTGGGCATCACATGAGATTAAGTGCCCGATTACGCCTAAATAGTTTTTTTGATGAGGCAATATGGAAAGAAATAGGGGCTGATTTAGAACCTGTCGATGCACTTAAATTTAGAGATTCCAAAAAATATAAAGACAGAATTGCGTCCGCACAAAAATCAACCGGTGAAAAAGATGCACTTGTAGCTGGTTCTGGAAAAGTTTGCCAAGTGCCGATGATTGTATGTGCCTTTGAATTCTCCTACATGGGCGGATCGATGGGCTCAGTTGTTGGAGAAAAATTTGTTCGTTGTGTTGATGCTGCTCTTAAAGCTAATTGTGGTTTAGTGTGTTTCTCTGCTAGTGGTGGAGCGCGTATGCAAGAGGCGTTGTTTTCCCTTATGCAAATGGCCAAAACCTCTGCGGCTCTGGGTAAGTTATCAAATGCAGGTTTACCCTATATCTCTGTTTTAACCGATCCTACCATGGGTGGTGTTTCCGCTAGTTTAGCGATGTTAGGCGATGTGAATATTGGCGAACCCAAAGCGCTTATCGGATTTGCCGGGCCAAGAGTGATTGAACAAACTGTACGAGAAACCTTACCCGAAGGTTTTCAGCGCAGCGAGTTTTTACTCGCCAAGGGTGCTATAGATATGATAGTTGCCAGAGGTGATATGAGAAATACCATCTCCAGACTAATGGCGAAAATGACTCATACAAATTCTGTTACAGACGCTGCTTGAATCTAAATTTGTTCATTAAATCTAGGCTGAATACCAAACCATGATAATGGATAATATGAACCTGCAACAATGGGTTGAGCGAATTGAACAGGCACATCCAGCCGATATTGAGTTGGGCCTTGAAAGAATTTCTTTAGTTGCGAAACAGTTGTCTCTGCCTTGGCATGGGGCTAAGGTGGTTCTGGTTGCAGGAACCAATGGAAAGGGCACAAATGTTGCCGTTTTAGAGCAAATCGCTCTAAGGAATCACTTTAATACTTTTAGCTATACTTCACCTCACGTGCTTAACTTTAATGAACGAATTAGAGTGAATGGCTCGCCTGTCAACGACGATGCTCTCATTGAATCATTTAAGGTTATAGAGTCAGCGAGAAAACAGACGCCACTAACCTTTTTTGAATTTACCACCTTGGCGGCCATGTGGCTTGAGTCTCAATTTAAGCCAGAGATCTCAATTTATGAGGTGGGATTAGGTGGTCGTTTGGATGCTACTAATATTCATGATCCAGATTTATGTTTAGTGACATCCTTAGGGTTTGATCATATGGATTGGTTGGGGCACTCTTTAGCAGAAATTGCTTACGAGAAAGCGTCTATCGTTCGTTCTAATCGCCCGATGGTTTTTGGCGATACGGGGTTTCCTGAAAAAGCCTATGAAGTGGTTTCACAAAATCAAGGAAAGCTTTTTGAAATTAGTCAAGATTTCCATTATGAGCTAGAAGATTTCTCTACAGAAATTGCATATTCCTCACAAAGATTGTTCTCCTATCAGGGCTTATCTGAAAAGATTCAATTCGACTGTCCGTCCTTTGTGCATCCTAAAAACTTGGCGAGTAGTTGCTTTGTGGCTGAAAAATTGTTTGGAATAGATTTGTCATCCAAAATGATGCATGAAGTAGTTAATCATTTATTTCTGCCAGGGCGCTTTCAGGCGCATCCCAATTTTTCAAAAATTCGCTTAGACGTATCTCACAATCCTCAAGCTATATTATCTCTAACGGAACGTATTCAGTCGTTAGAGTCACCTATTCTACTGATCTGCGGTATGTTGCAGGATAAATTACAGCAAGGTTTTTTAGATGGTATGAGTCATTTAAATGTTGAGTGGGCTTTGGCTGATTTACCAGGTAAAAGAGGTGCGTTGGCAAGACAGCTTGAAGGTTATTTACCACAGAACCATCAAGTATCCACATTTTCGAGTATTGAAAATGCATTGGCTTGGGCGTTGGAGATACCCCAAAAATACGCTAATATAGTGGTGTTTGGTTCTTTTGTCACAGTTGCGTTAGCGACAGCTTATTTAAATTCCTTAAACCCTCAGGTTGAGAAAGCATCGATTTGATATAAATCCCATTGAAACTTACATCTTAAGTTGTATGGGTAAACCACAGATTATTCGGAGAGCATTTTGCCCCATTCCACATTTAAGCACAGATTAATAGGCGCGATTGTTGTTATCTCCTTGGCTGTTATTTTTTTGCCGGTGTTACTAGATGGTCAGAAAAAGCAGATATTTGAAGAAAATTTTATTGATGAACCTGTTCATAGTGCTGAACTCGCTCAATTAGCCCAAGCTTTAGAACAACAGGCCAAACTGAGGAGGCCAATGTCTGATGTTGAAATGGCTGATATTGCTTCAGTTGCTAAAAATGAACAAAATAAGCCGAATGATACTTTATCATCAGACAAAGTGGATCATTCTGTTCAGAATACTGTTTCTGAAGAAAAGACGATAGACAACAAGAAAAACAACAGCGATCATGATATCCCTCTCAGCTATGTGGTTCAGGTTGCTAGCTTTGCTAATCAACAAAATGCACTCAATTTGGTGGAGACTTTGCGCCAAGAAAAATTAGACGCCTATATTGGAAAAGAGATTATTCTGAAAGATGATCAGCAATTATCTCGTGTACTAGTCGGCCCTGTTTTGACTAAAAAACGAGCAGAAGCCGTCGTAGAGCAGATCAAAAAAATTCTGGGCCCAAAATCAATACCGAAAGAAGTTGAGTTTGACCCCCTTAAACACTAAAATCTCACCTCGTTTGAGATCTTCATCTAAACTTTGTTGTGGATGAAGCTCAACTTGAAATATTCTATACAACTGAGGGTTATGCTATGTGCGGCATTGTAGGCATTGTAGGCCAAGAATCCGTCAACCAACGTATTTATGATGCATTAACGGTGTTACAACATCGTGGGCAAGATGCAGCAGGAATCGTTACTTTCGATGGTGACAGATTACATCTGCGTAAGTCTAAGGGATTAGTCAGAGATGTTTTTAGCACTAGACACATGTTGGGACTGGTGGGCTCTAGTGGTATAGGCCATGTACGTTATCCTACGGCTGGTTCTAGTAGCTCAGCAGAAGCTCAGCCAATCTACGTGAACTCACCCTACGGGATTGTACTAGCGCACAATGGTAATTTAACGAATGCCAATGAACTCAAAAAAGAACTTTTTGAATCTGATAAGCGCCACTTGAATACCAACTCTGATTCTGAAGTGTTACTTAATATTTTAGCGCATGAACTACAACAATCTTCTGATTCAAGACTGAAGCCAGAGGATGTCTTCAATGCAGTGACTCATCTCCATAAAAGATGTCGGGGTGCTTTTGCAGCCATTGCCTTGATTAATGGCCATGGTATGGTTTGTTTCAGAGATAAGTTTGGTATTAGACCAGTCGTTTTTGGTAAAAAAGAAACCGAAAACGGCTTTGAATACATGTTTGCTTCTGAAAGTGTAGGATTAGATGCGCTTGGGTTTGAGTTGATTCGTGATGTTTTACCTGGTGAAGCGATTTATGTAGAGTTTGATGGGACAGTTCATTCCAAGAAATGTGCGGATGATGCCATGTATTCTCCCTGCATTTTTGAATATGTCTATTTAGCCAGACCTGATTCTTTTATTGATAATATTTCTGTTTATCGAACTAGAATGCGTATGGGTGAAAAGCTGGCAGATAAAATTCTCAAAGAATGGCCAGATCATGATATAGATGTGGTGATCCCTATTCCTGATACTTCTACAACAGCAGCTATTGAACTCGCAAGTTGTATGGGGGTCAAATTTAGACAAGGTTTTGTAAAAAACCGCTATATTGGCCGCACCTTCATTATGCCTGGTCAAACCATGCGCAGGAAATCTGTGCGTCAAAAATTAAACGCTATTGGCTTAGAATTCAAAGATAAAAATGTTTTGTTGGTGGATGATTCCATTGTTAGAGGAACTACCAGCGAACAGATCATCAATATGGCAAGACAGGCTGGAGCCAGAAAGGTGTACTTTGCGAGTGCAGCGCCGCCATTGAGATTCCCCAATGTATACGGTATTGATATGCCAACTGCTTCTGAGTTAATTGCACATGGAAGGGATGTCGCTGAAATTGCACAGGCTATTGGAGCGGATTGGTTAATTTTTCAAGATTTAAAAGATCTCATTGAAACAGCGAGTGAAGGCAACCCCAATATTAAACGTTTTGATACCAGTGTTTTCGATGGAGAATATATTACAGGTGACATCGATCAGGATTATCTAGATTCTGTAGAGGCTCTTCGTAGTGATGATTCTAAGAAAAAACAAAATGCTAATTCTTATGAACCTGCAGAAGGTTTAGATTTATACAATACGGAGTGAAAACACTTAACTCGGCAATATTTTTTATGGTTGCTTTGACAAACTTGTAAAGAGGTAACAGTTTGAGTCTATTAGCAGGTTTGATATTAAAACTACTTGGTTGGACTTATGCTGATAATGTTCCACAGGTGGATAAATGTATTTTGATTGTGGCTCCTCACACATCGAATTGGGATTTTGTGCTGGGTATTTGTCTAAAAACAGCTCTAAAGTTAGAGCTGTCCTATTTAGGCAAAGATAGCTTGTTTACATGGTATAGTGGCTGGTTTTTTAGGAGCTTAGGCGGCATACCTGTAAATAGACATCAACACCATAATATTGTTGCCCAAGTTGTGGATTCATTTGAAAATTCTGATCATCTTTGGCTTGCATTATCACCCGAGGGTACGCGTTCAAGATTAGATTATTGGCGTTCAGGATTTTATTATATGGCTTTGGCTGCTGCTGTACCGGTAGTCACCGTCTATATTGATGCCAAAACAAAATCTTTGGGTTTTGGCCCTATAGTACAATTGACTGGTGATATTTCCGCAGATATGGCAATCTTTTCAGCGTTTTATCAAAACAAAATAGGTATCTGCCCTGAGAGAACAAATCCCGTTCGATTGAAAGAAAATGTTAAACCTTAGTGTAGAGCTAGAAAGTTGCCTTGGATTGGATGAGGGTATACGAAACTTTTGAGGTAGTAAGCATTCTCCATGGAAATCAAATGATATTGATAGCTAAAACAAACCCACTGGACGGGATTAAAAATTTTTTTCAGCAAATCTTCGAGAGTCGATTTTTAGCACTTCTTTTATCTGTAAAAATTACCTCATCTTATTGTTCTAAAAAAATCATACAAACTCTCTTTGCGCTATTTAGTTTAAGCCCATCTGCTGACGCCAATATTCAGATAGATTTAAGCAACCAGCCTTTAGTGTTAAATAATTATGCCTATAGCGAAGGACTTTCTCACAGTGTCGTGACTGCATTGGCGCAAGATGAGAAAGGATACCTGTGGATTGGTACCCAATATGGACTTGATCGATTCAATGGTACCTTTTTCAAGCAGTATTTTAAAAACCACAGTTCCAATTCTTTGATAGATAATTATATTACATCCTTGGCTGTTGATAAAACGAATCACTTATGGATTGGAACAGCCAAAGGCGCAGGATTTCTTGATGAAAGCGATAATTTTAATTTAATTGTCTTTCCAACACCCGCGAATCAACAAAAATCTCAGTGGATTCAAGATATTGTTATCGATGAACAACAACGTGTCTGGATTGCAACTTTTTATGGTTTATGGGTAATCACCGATCACAAAAATAATGAACCTACACCTGTTGCTGGGCTTGAGTCATTGTTGATTGAAGATCTAGAAATAAGAGAACATCAACTTTGGATTGTGACCAAAAACAAGCTCTGGATGATGGATAATCTTAATGGGAACCCCAAATTAAAACAAAGCCCCACAAATTGGGGGATGCAAGTAAACAATATACACTGGATTAAATCAGGGAGTCAAAATCTGTGGTTAATCTATAATGAAGGTTTAAGTTGTTATAAGCAGATCAATGGTCGTTGGGAGAAACAACAAATACCTAATTATCAAGTGTTAGGTGATGTTTATGATGTTATTGAAAATGGCGTAGAAAGTTGGATTAGTTCTGATAAGGGCCTATGGAGATATCAATATCAGGAGAACATCTGGAGTCTCTACAGCGCCAATCCACTGGCTAAAAATGGGTTGCCCACTAATAAGACCAGAAACCTCTTCTTTGATAATAAAGGGTTATTGTGGATTGGAACTTTTGGTGCTGGTTTAAGTGCTAAAATTGATCGTTCCCAGAAAAATCAGCATTGGTTAAACCAATTACAACTTGCATTATACTTATCAAAAAATATAAGCCCTGCAGATGTTACTGGAATTTCTGAAGATAAATCCTTCAACCTCTGGGTATCCACAAGGGGATCTGGTGTTTTCAAATTGTCTCCTGAAGGGAAGATTTTGCAACACATCTCCACGGATACAAACATCCGTATCTCAAACAGTATGGTTGAAAATGTGTTAGTGGATTATCATGATAATGTATGGATAGCCTCAACAGGAGGGGGCTTATACAGGCTTAACAAAGATAATCAGATATCTCATTATTTATATCAACCTCAAGCAAAACATCCACAAGAAAGAGCTAAAATTCATGATAATTATATACTTGATATCTACCAAGATCGTTTGGGACGTATTTGGTTAGGCTCGATGACGGAGTTAGAGCTTTACAAACCGGATCTAGATACTTTTGAACTTAAATCACAACTAATTCCTGATAGTTTTAGACAGGTTGGAGAGAGAGTTTCTGCTATCCATCAAACAATTGATGGGACGCTTTGGATCGGTGGCGATGCAGGGTTGGTTTGGATTGATGAAACAAGGGGAGAGAGCGGACATTTCACCAGCAAAACACCTGATAATTCATTGAGTCATAACGATGTGAATGCCATGGCTGAGGATCCTCAGGGCAACCTATGGGTAGCGACTTATTCAGGGATCAATCAAGTTTCAAAAAATGGGGGGGATTGGTTGATTCAAAATTACCATCAGTTACCAGCAATTGCAGACAAACCTTATTATGCCATTGAGTCCGATGAAAAGGGGAATATTTGGCTTGGTGGCAATCAAGGATTATGGCGGTTTAATCCTGGGAATTTGGAGCTAATGTCATTTAGTAAAGAGCAAAGTTCTGTGTTACAAGAGTTTAACCCAGGCGCATCTTCAACAGGAGATTCTGGCTATATATCCATGGGAGGCGTGAATGGATTTGAACATTTTGTTCCTGGTAATATCGAACCCTACGTATTCTCTCCCTCTATTGTATTAGAGGAACTGAAGGCTGATAACCAACTCTTATCGCTCCATGAAGATCAGGGGGGATATATTGACATTCCAGCGAATATAAAATTACTGCATCTCAAAATTGACACTATCAATCTCGTTTCAGGTCGACTGAGTAGTACGCGTATCAGACTGCCTAAATTATCGTTGCAATGGCATGAATGGCGTAAAGATGGAAACTTTATGTTAATGGGGCTTAAGGCAGGGGATTATGTTGTGGAAGTCGAAACGATGAATGAATTGTCCCCAAAAATTTTCAACCAGAGGTTAATCAAATTAAGGGTGGCAGATTATTCATTTATCAGAAAACATCATCAGCAGATGGTTGGAATTTTGATTATTTTAATGGTTGTATTTATTTCTCTATTTAAATTAAAAGAATGGCAAAAGGAAAGACTAAAGCTACTGGCAAAAGGACGGCATTATAAAAAGAGATTACATAAAACTGATATTCAGCTGAAAAAACACCGTCAAGACATCCAACGATTAAACACCGAGTTATTAGATTCGCATAATGAAAATATGGACTTACAATACAAGTTGAGTCAGGTGCAACTTGTGGATCAACAAACGGGATTGCAAACAAGTCAATATATTAAAATTGATATAGAAAAAAGGATCAGGCAATTACTTAGTTATTACTTGGCTGAGGGTCAAGTCAATTTAACAATTAATCCACAATTAAGCCCTAAAATCGCCTTTGTACTCCTACAAATTGATCATATTGAGGAGTTAAGGAAGGATGGCGGACATTTTTTGTTAACCTCTGTGACCAGACAGGTTGCAGATTTCCTGGAGGCGTTTGCTAGGGGGACGGATCAAATTGCTGTATGGAAAAATAATTGTTTTCTGATGGTCGCGCAATGTGCAAACTCTCAAGAAATTGATGTGCTTTGCCAAAGACTCTCTGAGGCTATAGCTTCTCATGAATTTGGTCCCTCTGAGTTAGAACGCTTTTCTATTAGTTGTTCGATATCTGCAACAGAGTTTCCTTTTGTGTCACAGTCCCCGTTAGAGTTTGATTGGAACAAATTAGTTGAGTTCTCCACAAGTGGTTTAGAATTATGCAAAGAAAATGGTGGAAATGGTTGGAATGTGATTCGTTCTGCCCATGAAAATGTAACTCAACTCGATTTAAGAACTTACCGTTATAACTTGAATGATTTTCTGAAAAGCAATAAGGTAAGAGTTTCCATGTTTAACTATTCTAATCTAGGTTAAGAGAAGACCCCCCCTATGTATTTTAAAAACGCCGTTTTAGGCTTGATATTCTTTTTATTTGCTTTTTTATCTGTTTCAAGCGCTGCTACTGAAACTCAGAGCTCGCCTATCATCGATTATACTTGGCCCTTCCATCCTGAGTATTCAAAAAATGGCATGGTTGTCTCTGAAGATAGCCTAGCCAGTCAAATTGGTGCCGATATTCTAAGCCAAGGAGGTAATGCCGTTGATGCGGCTGTTGCAGTAGGTTTTTCCTTAGCTGTGACGCTACCCAAAGCAG
This sequence comes from Gammaproteobacteria bacterium CG22_combo_CG10-13_8_21_14_all_40_8, assembly GCA_002770795.1. GTDB lineage: Bacteria > Pseudomonadota > Gammaproteobacteria > Enterobacterales > 21-14-all-40-8. Next base: position 17,416 of record PCTP01000230.1, read on the forward strand.
GTAATTTAGCAGGGGGCGGCTTTATGCTCATTCATTTGAATACAGGAGATAAAAATATTGCCCTCGATTATCGAGAGGTCGCCCCCTTAAATGCTTCGGCCAATATGTATTTAAATCAAGATGGAAGTGTGAATAATGATTCTATACGATATACCGCTAAAGGGACGGCGGTACCAGGTACTGTTGCTGGTTTGGTTTATGCTCAACAACATTATGGGAGACTCAAGTTATCCGAAGTGATGAAGCCTGCAATTACGATTGCAGAACAAGGCTTTCCCGTTTCCTTTGCGCTTTCTCAATCTCTTGAATCCAGAAAAGAGAGACTTTTAGTTTGTGAGACTTCAGCAAAAACCTTTTTTAAAGCAGGTAAGAAGGATTATCAACCTGGTGACATGATGAAAAGAACTGATCTTGCCAATACGCTGAAAATAATAGCGGAAAAAGGTAACTCGGGGTTTTACCAAGGTCGAATCGCAGAATTGTTTGTTAAGGGTATCAAGCAACACGGTGGTATTATTCGTTTAGAAGATCTGAAACAATATCGTCCTATTGAAAGAGATGTATTGATGGGAAACTATCGAGGTTATCAAATCGCCACCATGCCGCCACCCAGCTCTGGCGGTGTTCATCTGATCGAAATGTTAAATATACTAGAAAATTTTCCTTTAGCAGAGTGGGGGCCTAATCGTTCCAAAACCATACAGATAATGGTTGAGGCCATGAGATCCGCGTACGCCGACAGGAGTAAGTATTTAGGAGATCCTGCTTTTTACAAAGTACCTGTAACAGGTTTGATCAGTAAACTTTATGCTAAAAAACTTGCCAGTGAGATCACTTTAGGTAAAGCCAGAAATTCCAATAAATTGGGGCCAGATAACCCTATACCCTATGAAAGCCCACAAACTACTCATTTTTCGGTCATAGACAGCGATGGAAATATGGTTAGCAATACCTACACCTTAAATTTCAGTTATGGAAATGGTCATACAATTGCGGGTACGGGCATTGTTCTGAATAACGAAATGGATGATTTTTCAGTTAAACCAGGAGTGGCTAATGCTTACGGATTGCTAGGTGGAGAAGCAAACTCTATCAAACCTGGAAAACGACCATTAAGCTCTATGACTCCAACCTTTATTTTTAAAGACGGCAAACCCTATGCGGCCACTGGTTCACCCGGCGGTAGCACAATTATCACCGTTGTACTTGAAACCGTTGTTAATTTACTCGATTTCAATATGAATATAGCTGCCGCCTCATCTTGGCCTAGATTCCACCATCAATGGTTTCCTGATGTGGTGTATACCGAACCGGGGATCAGTGCTGATACCATTGAGAACCTTCAGAAAATGGGTTACAAAATAAAAGAAGGGAGAACTCTAGGCAGTACACAATCCATTGTGGTGATCGATCATAATCAATATGGTTCCTCAGATCCACGTAGAACTGGAGGAGCAGCAATAGCAGCAAAATCCGGCTCAAAAACAATCGAGCACAAATAATGAAATTGCCGATACTGGCAATGCTGAGTTGGAATTCTTTAGTTCAAACAAATACTGTTCAGACCGAGCTCACTGATGGGTGACAACGGTCTCGAGAAATTACACTGATTTGGCCGTTTACTGGTTCCCATGCTTCTGCGTGGGAACCTCGTACTAACTTCAGCGTATTTCTCATGAGTTTAACGGAGTATACATTCGCAGGCGGAGCGTGGGAACGAGACGATAATTTCTAATCGTTCGGATTTCATTGTGAGTTGTCCTCGTTGTTTCCCCAAATCGCATGGACTTTTTTTTTGGAGAACTAATAAGGCAGCTGTTTCCGCCAGCGCCCTGTCTTTACGATTCAACTCTTTTTTTAATGCCTTGTTTTCATGTCTCAGTATCTTTAGTTCTGAAGGTGAAACAGCTTTTCCCTTAACTGTGTTTCCACTGATAAAATCAAGCTTCCATTGCTTAACATGATGAGGATAAATTCCCTGTTCTCGACAATATTCACCGAGCTTCTCATCACTCAATGAACCACAAGTAACGGCTATATTCAGTCTTTCTTCAAGCGTCCAATCTTGCGGTCTCTTCTCTTTGGTCATACGATTTATCTCATCAGCTGAAACTAGATCAAATTCTTGATTTCTAGCTTTAACAATCCACTTATTTAATGTCGAACAACCAATTCCCAATGAACTGTCCCCGAAATCATACAGATAACGGAAGGTGCAGCCTTTCTGTTTGATCAGGTCTCCAAGACGGTATCTGCCGCAGGCCAGCCCGTCTTCTTTCGATTCCGGATATTCCGTGTAGCGTTTATTCCCGATGGTAAATTCGTGCAGATGGCTGTCGGTCCAGC
>PCTP01000260.1 GCA_002770795.1 Gammaproteobacteria bacterium CG22_combo_CG10-13_8_21_14_all_40_8
GAAGCCACTCAAATGATGCGACGTTAATACCACCTTCACCCTGTACTGTTTCCACAATTACTGCAGCAGGTTTATCAATACCACTACTTGAATCAGACATTACCTTATCTAGAAACGACGTTGAATCAATCCCATCACCCAAATAACCGTCATAAGGCATTCTGCTCACTCCGTTAAGCCCAGTGCCAGCCGCTTGACGATGGTGTGAATTGCCTGTTAATGCTAACGATCCAAGCGTTACACCATGAAAACCATTGGTAAAAGCAATAATATTTTCGCGACCAGTGATGTTGCGTGCTAATTTAATGGCAGCTTCAACGGCATTGGTGCCAGTAGGACCTGTAAATTGCACAACATATTCCAAACCCCGAGGTTTTAATATTTTTTCACTAAAACTTTCTAAAAAACCACCTTTTGCCAAGGTATGCATATCAAGCCCATGCGTCACACCATCCTCTTCTATATAGTCAATAAGACCTTGCTTAAATTGGGTATTGTTATGGCCATAATTCAGTGTGCCAGCACCAGCTAAGAAATCCAGATACTGATTACCTTCGCTATCGTAAAGAAACTCTCCTTTCGCGCGGTTAAATACACGCGGAAATGATCGTGCATAACACTGAACTTCGGATTCTATTTCTTCAAAAATTTTCATGATTACCTCTATGTTGTATGAATGTATTGATTTAGCGCTTTTGCTTTATTGCATTCCTTGATCGAACCTATAGGAATGCATTTCCCATCGTTTTTTTGATAGTTATGTTGATAATTGTTTAAACGTTGTTTTAAAAAACTATGCTGTGCAAAAACATCCTTATTCAAAGGATGTGCCTAAAACCTGTTGGATTATTATTTGGTTAAGCCCTTAATCATTTAATAATTAATGCAATTAACCTGTTGTTTATCAGAAGGGGCCAATTCTCGCTAACATTTCGGTGTCATCCGTCCGATTAAAATGTTCTACATGGTCAAAAAAAACCGAGCGTTTAATATCGACTTTCAATTTTTCAGCCAACCCTTTAAACAAAGACCAAGAAGCTTTGTTCAACTCAGTAATCGTGGTTTCTATATGAGTCACCTTGTCACATTGGGGACGCGCCAGAATATCCTTGAGCATTTTTGTGGCCAATCCTTGACCACGAGCTTTTTCACTGACAGCAACCTGCCAAATAAATAGTGTATTTTCGCGATCAGGGATCAGATAACCTGAGATAAATCCCACTAACTGATCATCAACTTTTGCCGCTACCGAAGTACCCGCGAAATGAGTGCACTGTAGAAGATTACAATACATGGAGTTTGTACTGAGCGGAGAACATTGACTAATAAGTCGATGAACTGAAGACCCATCCTCTGACTGAGGTGGGCGTAACATTAATTTTTCCTGAATATTAATCATAGCGACCTATTAATTTTATCCGAACATTATGTATAGATGTATAATATATAATCAAAGCATACAAATTGCAACAGAAGCCTAAAATAGCAATAAATCCGCCTATTATTAGCAAATTATTTGCAGATTAGTTATTAAATATGTATTGTACACTAAATATGATGTTATTTACAGATGCATTGGACACTAAACAAAATGTGGCGTACAAGATGGGGAATGAGTACTTATGTTTCGATATTGGGAATGAGCATTATGCTCACTCAATATCAGCGATTACTAAAATTATCCGTTATGATGAACCAAACCCAGTTCCTGGTTCTCCGACGAATGTGGTTGGCGTATTAAACGTGCGCGGGGAGGTGATGACCATTATTTCTGGCCAAAAGCTGTTTCATCTCCAGCCAACGGTGCCAGCTGACCATTGGAAAATTATTCTGTTCGATGATGAAAGCTCCCAATATGGGGTTGTTGTTGACGATGTGGATCAACTAGTGACATTTGAACCTAGAGACATAGAACCAGAACGCTCCACTACAGGTACAGACTTTATCAAGGGAACCTGTCAATACAATGATGGCTTGCTGGTTCTGGTGGATTTTATCCAAGAATCAGTATCTCTTGTCTAGTTTGAGCATCTGCTGCTACTTCAAATTGAACAGTCAGACCAGTAGACTGATTTTTTTAAAAACTATCCTCAATCTAAAACAGTGTGATTACAACAAAGGCTCATAGCTAGTTAAGCTCAACTTTGGTTTAACAAAAATCGATATTTTCAATTAGGACAAATAATGGAACTGCTAAAATCTTCTTCAATCCTGTTCATATTGCTCAATCCTTTTCTGATCAGTATCTACCTTATCCGTTTGATCAGGGAGCTATCTCTCAAAGAGTTTATGAAGGTTATGATACGCGCCCATGTTATAAGTGGGGCGGTGTTTATCGTCTTTGCGATCACGGGTGAAGGAATTTTCGAAAATATATTTAATGTGCGCTTTGGCGCTTTTTTGATCTTTGGAGGCATTATTTTTTTATGGATAGGCGTTCAATCCGTCTTTACCGGCAAGGTTCTCTTAATAGAAACAAACGGTGATCCTGAACATATCGCCGGCGCTATAGCCATGCCTTTTATGATCGCACCAGGAACCATCAGTGCAAGCGTACTGATTGGTTCGTCTTTACCTGCATCGAAAGCGGCTATTGCCATTGCTGTGGCGATATCTCTTTCATTAGTGTCTATCATTGTTTTCAAGCTGATACATGACCCGCTAAAAAAACGTCATGAGCGCTTGTTAAATCGTTATGTGGAAGTAGTGGGCAGGGTTGTCGCTTTGTTTACTGGCACCTATGCGGTTGATATGATTTTCCGCGGTGTTGTGTTACTCTGGTCAAAATAATATTCGATTTATAAAAGCTTTGTCTTATTCCTAGAGCTGTTATGGAAAATAGCAATTAAAGAGTACTTCATAAAACCACTGCAAGTCGTTAAGTAATTATGAATCCACTCTTTAATCAATCCTCACTTGTGAACTAGTGTGAACTCATAGGTAGGTACTTAAGAAATTTATCATTATATTTCAAATAATTACCTATCAGCTTTTTAGCTAATCTCAGCATAAAATGCTGGTTCTAGGGCATATTGTAAAATGCCTGAATCCCTATCTCGTTTAGGATGTGCTCGTTTTGCATTCTCTTTTAAAAAATAACAGGTTTCAGTGATCCTGATAATCAAAGCTTTCCTTCGTTGCTGAACAATGGCTTCTAAAACATCATACCACCAAGATACTGTCGTTTTTGAAACAAGCATTGTCGACATTTCTACTTTGAATATACGTTCAACACAACCCGATATAAATCGCTTTAAAGTCACTGAGATTAAGCTAGCCCAGATCAATGATTCTTGTATACTGGCCTTCTCTGTATTAAAACCATGCAAACTGTTATGAGATTTACATTCTTTAAATATCAGCTCGACTTGCCAGCGCATACGGTATATCGCGTCTATATCTGATATTGAGAATTCATCTCTTTTTAAATTGGTGATCAGGTACGTGTGCCGCTTCTCTTTCAAACTCCAAAAAGCTATCAGTCTGACAACTTCGCCTTTGATTTCAACATTCATATCCACCGCTTGTCTTTTGGGCAATCGCGCTTGTAGCTTTGATAATTCTATAGCCTTTTTCTTCATAAGTGACTTTCCATCAGCACGAGTAGCACTGGTAATGGTGACTCGTTTTAATCCCTTGGCTCTTAACACATAATGACCACCAGCCTTATCGAGATTAACAATAAATTCACCTGAATAATAACCTCTATCAGCCAAAAACAAATTGCCTTTTAACTCTTTAACATTTGGCATTTCACCTCTTTCTGAAAAAGTGTCTGGTGTAATAATTGCTTGTTCAAAGCTGCCAGTTTGTAAGTTGATTGTGGCATGAAGTTCTATTGCCGCTGGACTGATTTTAGTAAAACGCCCAGGCCACACATTCTTTAATGTATCTTTAACGGCAAAAGAGCTTCCATCTTGAATATAGACTTTATTGAATTGTGAAAAATGACCTTTTTTGTAATTAAGTACATCATTGATCCAAAGGCTAAAAACCTTACTGGCAATCACCTTCATTAGCTCTGCCAAAGCTGGTTTTGACAATTGGTTATGAAACGGTTTGTACTTCACATTCTGATTAGTCAGCCGATTAAAACATCTTAATATATCCGACAAATAATCAGTATGCTTATCGCCTAAAGTACAAATAAGCGCTGTAACCAATTGAAATGCAGTTATATTTCTTTCGCGTTTAGTAAAGCCAATTGATTTTGCTAATTTGTTCAGCTTATTTTTACTTAAAATTTGTTTCAGTTTTTTAGGGATTGTGGTAATTTTCATATGAAGCCTGTTTGTTGATGATGCGATTGCATAGTAACAACCATTTGAT
>PCTP01000158.1:0-147 GCA_002770795.1 Gammaproteobacteria bacterium CG22_combo_CG10-13_8_21_14_all_40_8
GTTTCAGTAAATCATTCAAATAGGCAATTATTTTTTGGGTTTTAATATTCAAAATGTTCTCCATCGGGATGAAAGCACGTTTTATCGTTGATTGAGTATCTTATTTTCAATTATACTAGGATATCCAAAATGGATGTACTCCATCAA
>PCTP01000158.1:181-19690 GCA_002770795.1 Gammaproteobacteria bacterium CG22_combo_CG10-13_8_21_14_all_40_8
CTATTTTGGTGCCTGTCCAAGATATTAGATATTTTAGTAGAGCGTTACTCATGGTCGGCAAACAGGGATAATTAAAGTATGTGTCCATTTGTTTAGTGTTTAGAGCAAGCTAAATCTCGACTAAAACAACAGATAAAAGCCGTAATGAGAACCTAATTGGGAAGGGCTTGGTAATTTATAACCTATTCCCAAGGTTTTTCCTGATCAATAATGCGTCCCGATGATTTTTTAGGTTCCGATCGTGTTGGCGTTTCAGTTTGAGTTTCAACTTCAATGGATTCAACAATCACCCTTTGCCTGGTTGTGTTATGCATGGAACCTGCGGGCACTTTAAACATCTTAGTGGCTAAAAAGCGCCTGAGTGGCGGGATAAGAAGTAGAGCGCCGATGCTATCGGTGATAAATCCAGGGATCAGTAAAAAAAATCCTGCTAATAAAAGAAAAAATCCTTCCAAAAGCTCTACACCAGGGGCTTCGCCCTGAGCTAGACGTTGCTGAAACTTCCCCAAGGTGCCAATGCCTTGAATTTTCACTAAGGTAATACCCCAAACGGCACTAAATACCGACAAAAACATCACCCAACCCACACCAATCACATGACTTGCATTGACAAAAACTGATATTTCTATCAATGGGAACAATAAAATTAACAACAACCAACGCATTTATTTTGACCTTTACTACAATTATGTATATTAATGGAAGAGAATTTCGTATAAGAAACTATGGGACAGCAAAAGAGTCTACTATGATAAGGACGTTCTCTTTTCGCAAATAAGTTTAAACCCTATGAAGGGTATTGGTAACACTTTACTTTGAATATTGTGGCAAAAGGGAATTTTTCAACGCTTAATTGTTTATCATCTTAAATAGTTGAGTATGTAGACCACTACTCCAACATACTTGTTTCAGCATTTAGCCATGAATTATGAACAAGATGTAGCATACAGGGATGAGAACAAAACTCCGAAAGTGCAGCGCTTTCAGCCTGACTGAAATGACTTATTTTGAGGTAATACGGGAAAAAATTATGACGATACAAACCGCTCTTGATGCAAGAAAACAACTCGGACGATTATTTCTCAAGCGTATGCCTGCAAAATTGCGTCAATGTGCCATGCTCCTCAAAAAAGGTGACCAAAAACATTGGCCAGCAGAGTTAACTCAAAAGTTACAAACTCAAATCGACCGTCTTTTAAAGAGTTGTTCCAATTTTGAATTAGAAGAACCCGTCAAACTGCTGACTCAAATACAGAGTTTTTTCAATGAGTCATTAGACAGTGCCCTAACGCCAGATTCTGCTGAAGTATTAACGCTCATTAATGCGCTCATTATTATGGCTTCACGACAAGATCGGCTCGATATTGTCCAGGAAAAACCTGATTTAGCGGATACTGTCAGACAGACAGCAGATGCATCCGCTCAAGATTATTCTGATCAAGAACCTTTAGATAAGGCCAATATAGAACTTTTGGAAAAGCTACTCCCAACGGTAGATCGGCCAGTGCTTTTAATGCTAGCACCTTCTGCCCAAAGTACATTGGTTGAGGCGCTACAACTTTTTGGTTATCGTTGTAAGCTTTTAAAACAGCTAGATGAGTTATCTGCCACCTGTGAAATTGAACAGCCCTTGGGCATTATTATGCCTTTGCCCCACAATCCTGATGAAAGCCAATTTTTGAAAAAAATAGCTCAAAACTGTTCTGTTCCTTTTATTTTTTATGCCACCATGGACACGCTAGAAAATAGGCTGATGAGTGTTCGTAGTGGGGGGAAAGGCTTTGTCATAAGTCCGCTTGATCCCCAAGAAATCATTATCCAACTGGATAGAATTTCTACTCCCTTACATGATGACCCCTTACGCATTCTTGTGGTAGAGGACTCTCGTTCTCAAGGTGTTTTCTGTGTCAGAACCTTAAAAAAGGTGGGCATGGAACCCAGATGGGTAGAACAGCCTTCTGAGTTGATGTCAGCTATTCAGGAATTTCAGCCAGAACTCATTTTGATGGATATGCAATTACCGGATTGTAATGGCATTGAGTTAGCGCAAATTTTGCAGCAGCATCCTGATACCAGTAATATTCCGGTGATTTATCTCTCCGCTGAAGATGACGAGCAAAAACGTCAACAAGCTCTGGCAACGGCAGGAGAAGGATTTTTGCCTAAACCCGTTCAGGCGGAACCTTTGGTCAATGCGGTTCGACACCGCGCTATGCGTTACCGTTTAACTAAAGAACTTCAAGAGTCGGATCAATTAACAGGATTGATCAACCGCAACTCCTTTAGAAAAGAAATAGAAGCGTCCATTTCTAAATCACACCGAGATGCAGTGGGTTTCTGTATTGTATTGGTCGAAATTAAAGGTCTTGATGCTCTTCGCAAAGGCAAAGGAGAAGCTGCGGCAGAACGGTTGACGCTCGCCATGGCTAATTTATTAAGACAGAGAGTTCGTTGCTCGGATCAGGTGGCAAGAATTCAAGATGGGCGTTTTGGTATCCTATTTTTTGATTGCCATATTGCTGATGCAGAAAACGTTATGCAAGCCATTGTTGGACTTTGGGAACGACTGATGCAAACCATGGTGATGAGTGCAGAAACCTCTTTTATTTGGTCTACCACCGAATTTGCAGGTAAAAATGGACAAGATATCTATACGGAAACCTTAAAAACGCTCTTGCAACAAACCAATGACGCAGACTCATAGCCCGACAATAACCCTCCTTGTCCAAAAAACTTGAAATGTTATCTGTGCTGAAGCGGATTAAAAGTGGTAACATTTCAACTTGCTATGTTTCAATACCTCATATTTTTAAACTGGATCATCCCATAAGACTTGGAAATGCCTCCAGTTATCTAAAAATAGCCAACTCCTCAGGAATCCATATGAAAAAATGGCTCAGTATAATTTCTTTATTTTTTATCTTCTCCTTGAGCACCAGTATTGCTATCGCCAGTGATCCGCTTAAAAACGCCCTGTCTAATCTGCAACAGGATGAAGAGTTTTTACCTAGAGATGAAGCATTTCAATTTTCTGCAGATCTTGATGAAAATCAGCTTTATATTCGTTGGAAAATAGCGGATGGTTATTATCTGTATAAAAAACGCTTTCACTTTAAAGTTGAAGGGGCAGTGCTAGGGCAAGCGGTTTATCCCCAAGGAGAGATGAAGTACGATGAAAATTTTGAGGAGGAGTTAGAGGTTTTCCATCACTTTATCGAAGTACATATTCCATTAACCCAGCTGCAACAGAAGATTACCCTCACCGCAGGCTATCAGGGATGTGCAGAAAAGGGCCTTTGCTACACGCCGACTGAAAAGACACTGAGTTTTGATGTGGAAAAAAAGTTTGTGAGTGCAGTCACTGCAACAAGCACTGCAACAAGCACTGCAGCTGTGGAATTTTCCGATCCTACTTCAAAGAATACCCGCTTAAAAAATCTATCCAATGATCAGCAAGCCGTGGCTAATTATTTAAAAGACTCCAATGCCATTATCGCTGTTGGACTATTTCTACTCTTAGGCTTAGGGTTAACCTTTACTCCCTGTGTATTTCCTATGATGCCTATTATCGCCAGCATCATTGCAGGTCAAGATAAACCCTCAACCTCAAAAACATTTTGGCTATCTTTCACCTATGTACAGGGCATGGCTCTTACCTACGTGCTATTAGGTTTATTAACCGCTTTTGTAGGACACTCTCTCGCTGGATTTTTCCAATCCACAGCAGTGATCTTAGGCGCTGCCTTGATCTTTATTTTATTGGCTTTCAGTATGTTCGGCTTTTATGAATTGGCTTTACCTTCTAAATTGCAGAGCAAACTCACAGGACTCAGTAACTCACAAACTGGTGGTACCTTTATCGGCGTGTTTATCATGGGAGCTATCTCTGCTTTAATCGTCAGCCCCTGTATTACAGCCCCTTTATCTGGCGCACTCATTCATATCGCCAACACGGGCAACTATTTGTTTGGCGCTCTAGCCATGTATGCACTCGCCATGGGCATGGGGATCCCACTTATCCTTATTGGTATGTCCGAAGGCAAATTGATGTTAAAAGCTGGAAATTGGATGAATGGTGTTAAATCAGCCTTTGGTGTCTCTCTGTTGGCTGTGGCTTTGATTATCAGCGATCATCTCATTCCAGGACCAATTTTACTGATTTTATGGGGACTGTTAGCCATGGGATCTGGTGTTTATCTGGGCGCATTAAACTTCCAAACCACTCAAGGCTGGCAAACTCTATGGAAAGCACTAGGCTTTGCCTTGGTGATAACAGGCACGATTTATTTTGTCGGGGCTGCACAAGGCAATGGCGATCCGCTTAAACCTCTAGCTCAGAACACTTACAAAACCTTAACCCAAAAAGCCAGTCGCTCAATGTTTAACAAAGTCTCAAATGAAAACTCAACATCAATACAAGCAGATGCCGATGGAACAATCGCTGCAGAAAATATTTACGCAAATTTAATGCGACAAGTCGCAAAAGCCAATGCTAATGGAAAAACCGTGATGGTAGATCTTTATGCTGATTGGTGTACTGCTTGTGAAGAGTTTGCAAGAGAGGTTTTTCCTGAGGAAAATGTACAAGCAGCATTAGCCAATACCGTTTGGCTTCAAATAGATTTAACGGAAAGCAACCCCGCCAATAATCTTTTTATGAAAAAACTGGGAGTGCTCGGTTTACCAAGTATTTTATTCTTTAATCTGAAAGGCGAAGAAAACCCTCAAAATAGAGTGACTGGTTTTATGGACAGCAATGACTTCGTAGAGCGAATTCATCAAGCATTCAAAGATAAACCCTAAAGGCCTAAAATTTACTTTTCAGGCGTTTCGCTTGGGTCAAAATATCCTCAAAAACTTGCACCCCTTTATCACGCGCCAGCTGGATATTTCTTTCTGGGATCAGCTCAGGGTGGGCAAATTTTGCTAGTGCACGTTCTAAGCTTCTCTCACGAATAATATGTAGCATTGGATAGGGAGAGCGATTGGTGTAATTAGAAGGATCATTATCCTTATTACCTTGAAAACAATAATCAGGATGAAAACTGGCCAATTGATAAATCCCCTCATAACCTCGATCCATTAAGAGGTTATTGGCCTCTTCCAGATAATCTAAATAATCTAAAATGCCCTCAAGTCCAACAGGAAAAATCAATAACGTTGTTTCTATGGTTTCATCTTGATCCAATCGCTTCAACTCATTCAACAGCCCTAGCAGCTGCTCTGAAACATTCTTGGAATCAATCACCTCATAGCGAATCGAGCCCTTATCAAACTCCCTTTTGGCAAAGGGGCAAAAGTTAAAACCAATGACCGTATGTTCAACCCAATATTTAACGGCATCTATCATTTGTTGGTGCATAAATAGGCCTGTGTAGATTGTTGCACGTTTGCTATAAAGTATAGACTAGCACAAAAAATACTTAATGGTTTAAATTAGGAAAAATGTAACTTATGCTTAAATTAGCTTTAAAAAAATGGCTTACAGAACCAAGGTTTAGTTTGAAGATTTTCATTGTAGGCTTGGTTGTTTTCTTCATCGGTGTCAGTGTGATTTTTATCAGTTTAAACGGGTTGGCATCAGTTAACACTATGGGATGGATACTACTTAGTCTGGGCATTCTGATTGCGCTACCAGGTTATATAGGTATCTGGCGTTGGCGTTGGATTTCATTTAAAAATGACAAATGATTTCCACCGCCCCTAAAATAACAGCACCCAGTTGTAAAGATCACCACAAACCGACAAACATAGATCGTTTCTTTGTGACGCTACCAATTTGCAATTGTTTAGAATTAATCATCCCGATAGGCGGTATAACCCACCGCTAAAGCGGCTCATCTTCCTCATCAGTAAACTCAATTGGGACGACTTTTAGTTGATTGTTCACCTCTAACAGAGAGTTTTCAATGGCAGAACTTAATAATGAACTCGGCTCACTGTCACCGATCATAACTAAATTATCCCTCGCTCGGGTTATCGCGGTATACAGATATTTTTTTGCTTGTGAATCGTTGGGATAATTTTCCTCAGAAGGGTCAAGTAAAATAACAGCGTCGAATTCTAATCCTTTGATCTGCCGTAAGTTGGTTACTGTAATGCCTGCTGAGAAGTCAAAATTCTTGTTGTGTCCAATTCTTATTGGAGCTGCGACATCTTTGTCTTTGAGGATTTCCATTAGTGGGCTGGTGTCGCGTAGGTTGCGGCATACGATGCAGATATGTGCGTTGGGCGTATCTTTGACAAAATCATTCAAGCAAGTGAGCAGGCTTTCGATTTTATCCTGCTGGTTTGCGGTAATGATCAGTTTTGGTTTTACGCCGGTTCGGCCTTGAGAGGGAGGGTCATTGATGATACTCGATGCTAAGTCCATTATGGGTTTGGTTGAACGGTGCGAAACCTCGAGATTCGAAACTTTCGCTCCTTCTATGCCCAATTGCTCGGCAAGCATATCCCATCCCATAAAGGCGGCATCTGGAATGATTTTTTGATTGGTATCGCCGACAATAGTAACGCCAGATCGCGTTCTGACCGAAGCAAGTAGCACGGTCATTTCCAGCGCACCGAAATCCTGAGCCTCATCAATGACCAGATGGTCATATAAGTTGACGGTGTCATCCTGAATTTTATCGAGCAAGCCTCCATTTTTTAACTGGATAAGGCGCAGTATCAACGCCAGATCTTCAAACGCGACGTAAGGCCCGCTGCGTCTTTCTGAACTGTCGATGTTCTGCAAAGTTTTTTGATACCGAGCTAAAGTGTCAAGATCTTGCTCTGGTACATTCGGTAAATGTTTTTTTAATAACTCAGTGCTGGAGATAAAATTTAACAATTCCTCCTTGTACAAGGTCATTCTGGTGACAGCTTTGCTGAATAAAATATGGATCTGTCTTAATCGATCCTGTTCTTTTCCGCTGGCTTTATTTCTCTCTGTCAGGGCTTTAATACGCAAACTAATTAAACGCTGTACTATCGGTTGGTTAGAGTTCCTCAGCTGCTCGACCCAGTCGCTGGCATTGTAAGGTTGGAGTTTCTGTTCAACCCATTGGCATAACCTGTCAGTTTGATTCTGAACAAATTCATCCATTGCTTTTAAGATGCCGATCTGTTTTTTGATGCCTGATGCGATGTTCGCGCCATCAATTTTATCAATGTATATTTCAATTTTACCGTTATAGGCATTCTTGACTTCCTCGAGAGCCCAGGCATGAAAAGTGAATAGATTGGCAGATTCCAATCCAAGCGGTTCCAGCGTGTTAGCCACATAGCTCTGTAGTGCCTTGTTGAACATAACGATTAAAACTTTTTTTGGATCGACCGGGATATGTTCAGAATCTTTATACATAAGCCAGGATACTCGATATAAAGCCACGGTTGTTTTGCCTGAGCCAGCCTGGCCTTGAATAATCACTGGCTGTAAATTACTGGTGGTGATCAATTGATATTGTTCTTTGGTTAGTAACGCGCGGATATCGGGCAATCCATCCACGGCACCAAAGCGAGTGGATGTTTCACTGAGGAGCACGAATTGTTGCCCATCGGCCTCAACAATATGGGTCGCTTGAGCCGTTTTTATTGTTGCCTGCCTTATCGCTCGTCCGTTATTAACCACCATGGTGTGTTGCAAAATATTACCAGCGATGGGGGCATAGCGTTCAGCCTTAACCCGAGAAGTCTGATAATCGTCTAAGTCAAAATAATCACCCGGCTGAGCATCATAAAACCCTTTGGACATTGGGTGTCGCCAGTCAATTATTCTCAATGCATGATGTCGGGTATTACCTATTTTGAAGGAAATCGGTTGCTCATTTGCCATTAAGGTGAAATGCGCAAACCAGGGACTATCAGAATTAAATTCAGCGCAATCACTGCGATAATCTTTGTTCAGTTGAGTCGTGAAATTGAGTAAATCCATTTCTTACCTCTTTGTAATAAGTCGTTTGATGGACCTCAGAACAAGCGCTCATCGAATTGATTTGTTGGTGATGATTGAGTTTTAAATGAGAAAATTGATCGCCAACTTCTCAATAATAACAATGATAGACTAAAATGAGACGCTATGGAAAATGCTAATTGAGGTCATACCAGCCGCAACTTAATTCAGTGTGGGAAATAGACTAATGGTATTGTAGTTGAATGTGATTTAAAGAGTGTGTCCATTTGTTTTCTTTGTTCTATTGACCTCCTTACATTTTGACATAGTGTAAGGATGTGCTATTATCTTACTATCTATCTTTATGTAAGGAATAAAAAAATGCCGAAAGTTACTTCAAAGAGACAAATTACCCTGCCAATTGAGCAATGTGTTATCGCCCAAATCCATACCGGTGATGAAGTTGACAGTTATGTCGATAGACAGGGAATTATCAGTATTATTAAAAAAACTAAAGGTGCGGCTTCGGGTTTTTTAAAGGATATTAAAATCAATAAATCAATCAGCGATAGTGAATCATTACAAAGCGCTCTAGATTAATGATTGCAATTGATACTAATGTGTTACTGCGTTATCTACTGCATGACGATGTCAGGCAAGCCAATAAAGCTAAAAAGTTAATGAATGGCAATCATAAAGTATTAGTGGTTGATGCCGTATTAGTCGAAACACTTTGGGTGCTCAAGGGAAGTCGTTATAACCTCAATAAAGAGCAATTAACCGACACCATTATCACTCTGTTTGCTGACGCCAATATCGTTTTTGAGGATGATCAAGTCGTTTGGTGCGCATTAAAAGATTATATATTGGCTGAACCCATTAAAATTAAGGGAAAAACAAAACGAGCGGATTTTGCTGATGCGCTTATTGTTAATAAATCGATCAAGTATGGCAAGATTCATGCCGTTAATGTTGCTCCAGTTTACACCTTCGACAAAGCCGCTTTAATGATTGATGGAACTGAAGAACCTTGAATACTGAAGAGGACCTCCCGTTTAGGGAAGTCCTCATTTTTAAATAGATATGGTCGTGGGACAACAGACTAGAGCAAAATGGTTATAAGGGCTGCTAGGAGGATTAGTATGGGTAAATATATCACGTCACTTGTTATTTTGATTACGGCTCTAGAGAACATGCTTGGGACACCCATAAGTTAGCGTTTAACTAAAAAAAGAAATGGGTGTCCCAAGATGCGAAAAAAACGTTGACCACGACAAACTGATAAGATTCCCAAATATGAAACCGCCGATTAACAAAACTTATTCATGATGTTCTAAGGAATCGATCAATAATGCACTAGTTCGTCTTAAATTGGCACTAATTAGTTGGGTAATTTTAGAGAGCATTTGTACACCAAGTGTGGGCACATCTTTAAGCATGATTTCAAATTTATCTTGAAACAGAACCATCAAAACTACTTGAGTTTTGGTTCTTACAGAGGCTGAACGAGGGGAACCATCGACTAAAGACATCTCACCGAAGGTTTTTCCACGCCCCAGTTTTGCAATCAATTGTGAAGATTGATGTAAGCTATTTTTTCGAACAACGACTTCACCCTGTTCAATAATTCCCATAAAACTAGCGCGATCACCCTCGCTAAAGAGTTCAACATTTTGTGGAATATCGTACACTTCAATAAATCGAGCTAGACGCTTAATATGATCCCATGACATATCTTGCAACCATTTGGTGGCCTCTAATAACTCGGCTCTTTGCTCAATGGATGTGGGTCTTGGTGTTAGATCGGCTAAATAACCTTTTATCATTTCTACACTCGCACAGCTTCAACATTTTGTTTCATTTGAGAAATCACTTTTTGGTAATCTTCAGCATTATAAACCGCTGAACCTGCCACAAAAGCATCTGCTCCAGCGGCAGCAATTTCAGCAATATTGTCAATCTTAACGCCACCATCTATTTGCAGATGGATCTGATACCCAGATTGATTAATTTTTTCTCGAACCAGGCGAATTTTATTCAGCGTTTCGGGAATAAAACTTTGACCACCAAACCCGGGGTTGACTGACATTAATAGAATCACATCCAATTTATCCATCACATGATCCAGATAATGTAATGGCGTTGCTGGGTTAAAGACCAGCCCAGCCAAACAACCCGCTGATTTTATCAACTGTATGGTTCTATCTATATGCTCTGAGGCTTCGGGATGAAAACTGATGATATTAGCGCCTGCTTTGGCAAAGTCTGGAATAATTCGATCAACAGGCTTGACCATTAAATGCACATCTATTGGTGCTTGAATACCATAATTTCTCAACGCTTCACAAACCATCGGCCCAATGGTTAGGTTGGGCACATAATGATTGTCCATCACGTCAAAATGAATCCAATCCGCACCCGCATCAATGACTGCTTGAACCTCTTCTCCCAATCTCGCAAAGTCAGCAGATAATATGGAAGGAGCAATAATTGTCGGTAACATAAAAAATCTCTTTTATTGGTTGATTTAATTTTAAAGGAACTATACCCGTATAGACTGAATTAGTCATTGGCTTGTTTGTGTATGTTGATGACTTAAAGCGAAAAGCTGTTCTGTTTTAAAGGCATCCTCTTCACAGGACTGTCTTAGTTTTTCCCATTCCAGTATTTGAGAAGAAAGCGGCCAATTACTATCCTTAATACCGTCCTTCTCTCCCCATTGATCAATAAGCTTCACAATCTGCAAGGTTGGAATTGTCTGTAAATCTCTTGCAGGTATCCAGAGGTTTTTTTCCACTAATAACACCACGAGATTTTTACTGACCAACATATCCAGCACCACTTGTAAATTACTTATCGGCAGCGATAACCGTCTGGCCATTTGCAAGGTAGATGGACCTTCTTTCCCCTGCACAAAACAATTTTGAACTTCATCCAGAATATAAAATGCCAGTAATCGTTGTTGTCTAGGACTTAACTGAAGCAGTCTATTTTTACTCATTAAGTGTTCTGGATATTGGTGGTAATTTGCAATGCTCGCGCCGATTAAAAGAATCAACCATCCAACATAGAGCCAAATCATAAACAAGATAGGGGTTGCCAAGGCAGAATAAACGGTCACATATTTGGTGGACGCCACCACCATGGACGCAAAAAAATAGCCAACTAATTGCCATAATATGCCCGCACTGGTCGCCCCCACCAGCGCTGAACCAAACCGGACATCTGCATTAGGAATCACTGTATACAAAAATGTAAAAGCAAAAATAATCATTAAGCTGGGTACTAATTTGGTCAGCAAGGCCGCCAAGGTGCCGAAAGGCTCAATCGCCAAAATAGTTTGCATCAGATCAGAATTCAATAGGGTGGCACTTAGACCAATAGCAGAAAAAACCAGAATCGGTCCAATCATAATGGTGCTCATATAATGGCTAATACGTTGCCCTATTCCCCTTGATTGTGAAACGTGCCAAGTATAATTAAAAGCAGATTCTATTTTCTGCATCAAAGATATCACATTATAAAATAGAAAGATTAAACTGATAGAACCTAATAACCCCACCTTCATATTTTCTACAAACCCCAAAATAGTGGAGGTGATCTCAACGCTTTTTTCACCTAATGGTGCTAGAGCACCCTGTAACATAGGAGCAACTTGATTATGGACGCCAAAGGCTTTTAAAACGGCAAAGCTGACAGCCAGTAGCGGGATCAGAGAAAGTAAAGTGGTATACACCAAACTCATGGCACGCAGACTTAACTCGCCAGTCACTAAATCTCGCAAAATAGCATATAGAGTACGAAAGCAAGGTATAGACATTCTCCAGATCAGCGCTTTATCTTTAAGTTGATTAGAATTCCAAAAAATATCTTTAAACTGTGCCAACCAGTCTTTCATATAGTTTTCTCTCGCCCTTTGTTAAGATGGCTTCAATTTGAATCACTAAATAAGGTTACTCAGATGAATCACCACGCAAAAAAAATAAGCGCAGCGATATTGCTCAGTTTATGTATTTTTGCCATCTTGATGCAATGGTTTCATGTGGGCATTGCACTGATTTCAGGTATTGCTATCGCACTAACCTTGGGTAATCCCTTTATTCATTTCACCCAAAAGATTGCGGGTCATCTGTTAAAGGCCAGTGTCGTGGGATTAGGGTTTAGCCTAAATTTACCCATTTTATGGCAACAAGCGCAACAAGGGTTTTGGGTGACTTTAAAGAGTATAGCATTTGCCTTTGATTCAGGCTGTG
Source organism: Gammaproteobacteria bacterium CG22_combo_CG10-13_8_21_14_all_40_8 (assembly GCA_002770795.1). GTDB lineage: Bacteria > Pseudomonadota > Gammaproteobacteria > Enterobacterales > 21-14-all-40-8. The sequence continues at coordinate 12,308 of PCTP01000158.1, forward strand.
GTACTCTGAATTTTAATCTCGTTATTTTCTTTTGCCTTAGCCTTCTTTATCGTTTAACAGATTTCAAAGAGATATTACTCGCTTTTAGAAAGGCCTTTGTTTATAATTTCCCACTCCTGAGGGGAGGCATTAAAAGCCTGAGATGTTCATGATGTTATCCACAAAGATAATCTCTGACAGACCCTTTGAACCTGATCCGGTTGATACCGGCGTAGGGACAGGCTGCTTAACAGCAACTTTTGACATCCTTTTCATCCGTTGCCATTCCTGCCCAATGTCTAGATCCCGGCTCTTATTTTATTTGGAATGAGAACCTTGAATATTCATAAACACCTTTATTTTACCGCCACATTGTTGGCATCTCAGCTGCATTTAGCTTTGGCTGATACAGCCAGTGCAGATGCTTCGGATAATCTCATCATTATCACCTCCGATTATCGCCATGAAACCCAAGATGAACAATCTTCCAGCATCACTGTATTAGATCAGCAGCTTATCGAAGAAGGCGGAGAACAACATTTTGAAGAGTTGATTAACTGGGTACCCAACTTAAACTGGGCTGGCGGCAGCTCACGCCCTCAGTATTTTCAAATTAGAGGTATTGGCGAACGTAGCCAATATTTAGGCGCTCCCAACCCTTCAGTAGGCTTCATTATTGACGATATCGACATGAGTGGCATCGGTGGTGTTGCAACTCTATTTGATGTACAGCAAATTGAAGTGCTCAAAGGCCCACAGGGTGCTCGTTATGGCGCAAATGCCCTAGGTGGATTAATTTATATCAAAACCCTCGATCCGAGTAATGAATTTGAGGGGCACGCGAAAATAACATTGGCTGAAGATAACACTCGAAGTCTTGGTTTAAGTGTCTCTGGACCCGCCTCAGAATCATTAGGTTACAGACTGTCATTGCAACAGCATAATTCAGATGGTTACCGTAAAAATCAGTTTCTTGATCGCAGTGATACCAATGAGAGAGATGAATTAACCGCTAGATTAAAATTACGCTGGGAAATATCCCATCAGCTTACAGCGGATATCACTTTGATCAACATTGATCTAAATAATGGTTATGATGCATGGGTTCAGGATAATAGCTTAAACACTCAAACAGATGATCCGGGCCGAGATGAACAGCTCACTCATGCCGCAGCGGTAAAATTGAACTGGAGCGCAGCTCAGGCTTTCGATTTAATCAGTATTAGTTCGATTGCCACTTCCGATATACTCAATAGTTTTGATGGTGACTGGGGTAATCCTGTGTTCTGGGGGGAAAATGGCCCCTACGATTTCACCAGTCGCACTGATCGTTATCGCCGCACGGTAAGCCAGGAACTTCGCTTGGTCTCTAAACCCGATCAGAAAATTTTTTCAAACAGCAGTGATTGGTTACTTGGCGTTTACGCGACCAATTTACGTGAAAAAAACACCAATTTAGATATGTTTAACGGTGATGTATTCAACCAGTTGAACTCTGACTATGATGCCACTAACAGCGCTATCTTTGGAGAAATCGATTACCATGTTGATGCAGAAAATACGCTAAAGACCGGATTAAGATTGGAGCATCGCAATGCAGATTATCAAGATTCTCAGGGGCAAAACCTATCTCCTTCCGAAACCATGATAGGCGGTCATATCACCCTTCAACACCAACATCATAACAATATGTTAGGCTATGCCACCCTATCTAAAGGATTTAAAGCTGGCGGTTTTAATATTGACACCAATATACCAGCGGATCGTATAGAGTTTGATGCGGAATCCTTATGGAATTTTGAACTTGGCGTCAAAGCTTTGGCTTTCGATAATCGCTTAAAAATTGCCTCTTCCTTATTTTATATGAAAAGATCCAAACAGCAGGTTGAGACCTCTTTCCAAGATGATCCGACCGATCCATTATCTTTCACCTTTTTAACAGCCAATGCCGCGAAAGGGACTAATTATGGCTTAGAAACTGAATTAGAATTTAAATTCACCGACAATTGGAAGCTTTTTGCCAATACTGGCTTGTTGTTTACTCAGTTTGACTCATTCGTCAGTGCCGAACGCAACCTGAAAGGGCGAGATCAAGCGCATGCCCCAAATTATTCTTATGCGCTAGGTTCCAGTTATCGAGGTGACAATGGATTGTTTTTAAGAGCAGAACTGACTGGGAAAGACCGTTTTTATTATTCCAATAGTCACGATCAACGCTCTAAAAGTTATAACCTGCTCAATGTCAAAATGGGTTATGAGTTTGCCCAATGGTCTATTTATCTATGGGGCAGAAACATTCTGGATAAAGAATATCATGTGCGTGGATTTTTCTTCGCCAATGAGCCACCCGATTGGATAGAAACACTCTACACTCGCCAAGGTGATCCCGCACAATGGGGCCTGACTGCCAACATGAATTTTTAATTTCTAATGGATAACACCTTTATTAACAAATTCTCCCATTCATTGCTTGAAGCTTTTCAAGCCATGAATGGCTGGGAAGTTTTAGCGGTTGTATTCGCTCTTTTATATCTTTGGTTGGCCATGAAGCAAAATATCTGGTGCTGGTTTTGTGGGTTTGCCTCTACAGCGATCTATCTGTTCTTATTTTGGAAAGTCAGCTTACTGTCAGAAAGCTTATTACAGATTTTTTATCTGGTTTTATCTGTATATGGCTGGTTACAATGGGGTGAAGGTAAATACCTTGCCACAGAGCAATCATCCATAACCGTGATCAGCTGGTCGGCAAAACAGCATTTTATCACGATTTTATCGACTCTCATCGCTACCGCTATTTTAGGGTTCCTCATGGATAACTACACCAGTGCTCAATTTCCCTACATAGATGGCGCAACCTCCACGTTTGCTGTAGTCACCACCTACATGGTAACCCGTAAAGTTTTAGAAAATTGGATCTACTGGATAGTCATTGATTCTGTTTCTATTTTCCTCTACTCAAGTAGAGGTTTACACTTAACCGCCTTACTATTTACTGCCTATGTCATCATGTGTTTTTATGGATACAGTGCCTGGAAAGCTTCCCTGGCTGAGGAAAAATCCTTTGCTTAACAATATCCATCTTGAAAAAATATACGGATTAAAATTATGGAATACAGAGCCTATCCTTGAAATCAATTCATTGACTTCGAGCTTGTCTAATGACACTTATTGCATTGTCACCACTGAACATAAATATTTCGCCCGATTTGATAATATCAATGCCCACCTATTCTCTCGTGATAGAAGTGTTGAAGCGCACTTGCAAAAGTTAGCGGCTGAAGTCAACTTAGCACCACAACCCATATTTCGAGATATCCATCAAGGATTTATCATCTCGGAGTACATAGAGGGAGATACCCTTAAGATAGAACAAATGGAACATCCATCCACTCATATCAAATTCAAAAAATTCTTCCAAGATCTTTATGAGTTACCCACTAACAGCTTTGAGGTTTTAGATTTAGAATATCTGGTTGAAAGCTATTTCAACCAACTTCCCAGTAGTCATGCCCTCTATGCCCCAATACGTCAACGTCAGATAAGGTTTGCTCCCCTATTAAAGCAGCTCTCTCAGCCCCAACAAACGAACAAAATATGCCATCTCGATCTCAGTGCTGACAACTTACTCTTCACTAAAAACAGTGATTTAATGGCACTTGATTGGGAGTACGCGGCCCTCTCTCATCCCTATTTGGATTTAGCTATTTTTTATCGCAATTTCAATCTGAACAAGGAAACTTTAATCACCTTGACCAGTCATATTTTCATGATAGATTGGGACATCTTTGCGCTATACCTTGATCTCAGCCAATGGCTAGACGCACTTTGGTTTGCAATAAGGGGAAATTATTGGAAAGATGACTCCAATATTAAATTAGCTAAAGCTTTAATCCAAGCGCTTGACTAAGCGCTTCTATAACAGGTTATTTCAAAAGGTTATTTCTCAGTACTTTCATCACCATCAGCATACTTAATAGCAATGGCTCTAAAAAGCTCGGAGTTTTCTATAAAATGATCCAGCATAATGGGATCGAAATGAGACCCTCTACCCTTTACCATAATCTCTACAGACTCCTCATGAGAAAATGCTGGTTTATAACAACGAACCGAGATTAAAGCATCATACACATCTGCAATGGCCATGAGACGTCCAGAAATGGGAATTTGTTCTCCCACCAAGCCCTTAGGATAACCTGAACCGTCCCATTTTTCATGATGTGAATAGGCAATTTCTTTGGCATACTTTAAAAAATGAGCGCCATTACCCGACAAAGAAAGTTGTGCTTTTTCCATTGCTTCCCCGCCTAATTGGGCGTGAGTTTTCATAATTTCAAACTCTTCCGCCGTTAGTTTTCCGGGTTTCAATAAAATATTATCTGGGATGCCAACTTTTCCAATGTCATGTAGAGGAGCTGTTTTGAAAATCGCATCGATGGTGCTGTCCTCCGCTAAATAATCCTGATATAAAGGGTGAGGGCGTAACAAGTTAGCCAAGGATTTCACATAATGCTGGGTGCGCAAAATATGCTTTCCCGTTTCTTTATCTCGAGCTTCGGCAAGTGAAGTTAAACTATGGATAATCACTTCTTGAGTTTCGGATATTTCCTTGGTTCTTTCTGCGACGCGTTGTTCTAAAATTTTGTTTTGCTGAGATAACTCATATTTAGCCTGTTGCACTAACAATTGAGAACCCACTCTTGCTCTGACAATGGCCATTGAAATCGGTTTGGTAATATAATCCACAGCGCCACGAGAGAGTCCATCGGCTTCATCACCTTCTTGATCCATTGCCGTGACAAAAATTATGGGAATGTTCTGCCATTCAGGGTTTTTCTTGATGATATCTAAAACCTGAATACCAGATATTCCAGGCATATTTACATCAAGCAACACCAAATTGATATCATCATGCACCTCTAGTTGCCGCAGGGCTTTCTCCCCATTGGTCGCCACTAATAATCGATAGTCTTCTTTTAGTGCTTCTCTCAATAAGCGAATGTTGATCGCTTCATCATCCACGATGAGAATTGTTTTTCTGGTTTCAGTCATATTAGCCTTCGCTATTGGAAATTTTTAACCAGTCTTGGTAGATTTGGTGAGCCTTATCAAATTCATACAGCTCAATGGCCTGCTGAAGTTCATCAAAACCCAGCTGCATTTTCATTTTTAAATCCTCCCCAAACTCAGCAAGAATATCTTCAACGCTAGAATCTCCATCTAATAATAATTGAGCTATTTTTTGTTTGGTCACCTCATCCATCACTTTTTGAACTTCTTGGGGTGGTGTTGATGGCTCTGTTTGGACAAGCAAGAAGTCCTCCAATAAAACTATAGATGACTTTAACGTAACTTCAATATTTTGTACCAAATTGGCTAATTTCTCTGGATCTATACAATGTTCTAAAGCTTGTGCCATGAGACTCACTTCTTTATCACCCATGGCTGCAGAGGCTGATTTTAGAGAATGAGCCCAGCGGGTAAGCTCTTCGAACTTTTCGTTATCCAATAAATTTTGCGCCATGGTGGTTTCAGCGGAATATTTCTTTAAATAGGAAGTCATCAACGATTTAAAGGCCTTAGCGTCACCACCTAAGCGATTCAACGCATTCTTATAATCAAATCGTGCTAGAAATTCTGGAGTCATTTTTGAGCGAGTTAAATTATCCTTGTTTTCAACCAACAGGGATGCTGCGGGAGTCTTTCGCGACAGTCCCAACCATTTTTTCAAAATATCATAAAGCACATTGACGTTTATGGGTTTGGTTAAATAATCATCCATTCCTGCATTAAGGCAAACTTCTCTATCCCCAGTCATGGCATGAGCCGTCATGGCGACAATAGGTGTGTTATCGTATTCTTTGAGTTTTTTAATTTCATGGGTCGCCTCATAGCCATCCATAACAGGCATTTGAATATCCATAAAGATTAACCCATAAGGTTGTCCAATACTGGCCTTTGCAAACTCGACCCCCTCCAATCCATTGGAGGCGATAGTGACCTCCACACCCACTCTTTTTAACAAGCCTTCTGCCACTTGTTGGTTGATTTCATTATCTTCAACTAATAGCACTCGTTTCCCATGAACTTGTTCAATGCTAATGTCTTTACCAACTTTCCTCGACTCCGAATCTAAATCAGGCAATCGGCCCAATTTGGATTGGACACTCATAATAGAGTCAACTAAATCAGAGGGCGTTATCGGCTTATCCACAAAACCATCAAAAGGAACTTCTTCATTATTAGAGACCATTTCTTCCCGAGAAAATGCGCTAATCATGACAATGGCAGGTGTTTGGACAAGGTTTAACTTTCTGATCTCATGAATGGTTTCTAATCCATTGATTCCGGGTAGTTTATAATCCATTAGTATCAAATCAAATGGTTTGATGCTGTCATCTGCGATGATATTAATAGCCTCCTCACCACAGGTCGCCATGGTACAATGGATGCTGAAGCTTTTTAACATTTCGCTCAATATCTTACGTGCATCGTCATTATCTTCAACGGCCAATATTCTCATCCCGTTCAATACATTAAGCTGTTGAGTAGAATTATGTTTCACCCCCAGGTGATACCCAAAGTTTGCTGTAAACCAAAAGGTACTTCCTTCCCCTAATTCACTTTCAATGCCTATTTCACCCCCCATCAACTGAGTTAAACGATGACAAATCACCAACCCTAAACCCGTTCCGCCAAAACGACGAGTGGAGGAAGTATCTGCCTGACTGAAAGGCTTAAATAATTTTAATCGTTGCTCTTCGGACAATCCGATACCTTTATCTATGACACTAAATTTTAAACAGACCTGTTCAGCATCTCGTCTCACCTCTTCGACTTTCACCATCACATTCCCTTCAGAGGTAAATTTGATAGCATTTCCGACCAGGTTGATTAAAATTTGTCCCAAGCGCAGCTGATCGCCCACTAACTGATATTGAATAACAGCAAGACTATCAAACACGAGCTCCAAACCTTTTTGATCGGCTCGCGGACCCGTAATATCCGATACCCGCTCCATTACCGAATCTAAAAAGAAATCCGCTTTTTCCAACTCAAGTTTTTCCGCTTCAATTTTTGAGAAGTCTAAAATGTCATTGATAATATCTAACAATGAATGTGCAGAACGGTCAATTTTAGATAGATAATCAAGCTGCTGCTCATTCAAATCCGTTTGTAGTAATAAATGGCTGAGCCCTGTCACTGCATTCATAGGGGTTCTGATTTCATGACTCATATTCGCCAGAAACTCAGATTTTACTTTACTGGCTTTTTCAGCCGCTTCTCTTGCTTGTTCAGCCTCTTTAAGGGCAACAACCAGTTTGTTTTCAGCTATTTTTCTGTCGGTGATATCGTGTACAATACCTTCCATACCAGCAAACTGTCCTTCGTTATCTGTTCTGGGAA
>PCTP01000212.1:0-2717 GCA_002770795.1 Gammaproteobacteria bacterium CG22_combo_CG10-13_8_21_14_all_40_8
TATGAGAACTTTTGGTATTGATGAACCCATGGGTTGCTATGACGATTTAGAAAATGCCGATGCCTTTGTACTCTGGGGCTCTAATATGGCTGAAATGCACCCTATTCTTTGGTCTCGTTTAACGGATCGCCGTTTAAGCTCTGAGAATGTTGAAGTGCATGTGTTATCAACATTTAAACATCGAAGTTTTGATTTGGCAGATAATCCTATGATTTTCACCCCACAAACTGACATGGTTATTCTTAATTTTATTGCAAATTACATTATACAAAATGATGCCGTTAATAAAGATTTTGTAAAAAAACACACTCGATTCAAAGAAGGTGTGACTGATATTGGTTATGGATTGCGTCCAGAACATCCTCTTGAAATAGCCGCCAAAAACCCTGGAAAAGGGGGTTCTAAAGATATCTCTTTTGATGAATACGCCAAATTTGTTTCAAGCTACACCATTGAGTACGCTGAAAAAATGTCTGGTGTTCCCAAAGATAACTTATTAAAGCTAGCTAAATTGTATGCCGATCCAGATAAAAAAGTCACTTCTTATTGGACAATGGGTTTCAATCAGCATACTCGGGGTGTGTGGACCAATAATTTGATGTACAACATCCATTTATTAACAGGCAAAATATCAACACCAGGCAGCGGCCCCTTTTCCTTAACTGGTCAACCTTCAGCCTGTGGGACTGCGCGTGAAGTTGGCACATTTTCTCATCGCCTACCTGCAGATTTAGTCGTTACGAACAAAGATCACCGTGATATCGCGGAAAAGATCTGGAAATTACCTACAGGAACAATCCCTGCTAAACCTGGCTATCATGCGGTATTACACAACAGAATGTTAAGAGATGGAAAACTCAATGCTTATTGGGTGATGTGTAATAATAATATGCAAACTGGTGCAAACATGAATAATGAAACCTTGCCTGGTTATCGTAATCCTGAAAACTTTATTGTTTGTTCAGATCCCTATCCCACAGTAACTGCTCAAGCCTCAGATTTAATTTTACCAACGGCTATGTGGGTAGAAAAAGAAGGGGCTTATGGTAATGCTGAAAGAAGAACTCAATTTTGGTATCAACAAGTCCCTCCACCAGAAGGCGCCAAATCTGATCTATGGCAACTGATGCAATTTTCTAAACGTTTTAAAGTAGAAGAAGTATGGGATGAAGTTTTAATTGCTCAAAAGCCCGAATATCGTGGAAAAACATTATTTGATGTGCTGTTTAAAAATGGCCAAGTCGATAAGTTTCCATTATCTGAAATGAGCAAAGAAAGACCCAGTGATGAATCCACAGAATATGGATTTTATGTTCAAAAAGGATTATTTGAAGAGTATGCAACCTTTGGTCGAGGTCATGGCCATGATCTGGCAAATTTTGATGATTACCATAAAGCGCGCGGTTTAAGATGGCCAGTGGTGGATGGTAAAGAAACTTTATGGCGCTTCCGAGAAGGCTATGATCCCTATGTAGACAAAGGCTCTGAAGTACAATTTTATGGCAAAAAAGAAGATCAAAAAGCTTGGATTTTTGCTCTACCCTATGAACCACCAGCTGAGTCACCCGATAAAGATTTCGACTTATGGTTAAGTACAGGTCGCATTCTCGAACATTGGCACTCCGGAACCATGACAAGACGTGTTCCCGAGCTCTACAGAGCCTTTCCTGATGCGGTGGTATTTATGCACCCAGATGATGCCAAAGAGCGCGGAGTCAGGCGTGGCCAAGAGGTAAAAGTTCAATCACGTCGCGGTGAATTACTCACTCGGGTAGAAACTCGGGGGCGGAATAAACCTCCTCGTGGATTAGTGTTTATGCCCTTCTTTGATGCCAAGCAACTGGTTAATAAACTAACCCTTGATGCCACGGATCCACTTTCAAAACAAACTGATTATAAGAAGTGTGCCGTGAGAATCGTTAAGGCTTAACAACATGACGAGTAAAAATAACCCCACAATTCACAAATATCAACTGAGCCGTCGTCAGTTCATGACACAAAGCGCTGCCAGTTGCTGTGGGGTTGCTATGCTGGGATTAGGCCTGTCATTAGGATCTCAACAAGCTAATTCCGCCAGTGAATGGACATTGCGCCCTCCAGGTGCATTGGAGGGTAAACATTTTCTGGCGGCTTGCGTTCGTTGCGGACAATGCGTTCGAGCCTGTCCTTACGACACTTTAAAATTAGCAGACTTAGGCGACCCGATACCCACGGGTGTCCCTTATTTTGAGTCCAGAATAACGCCCTGTGAAATGTGTGAGGACATCCCCTGTGTTAAAGCTTGCCCCAGTGGCGCACTTTCACCGGCACTGGAAAATATTGATGATGCAAGAATGGGTCTTGCCACCTTAATTGATAAAGAAACCTGTTTGAATATGCAAGGTTTGCGCTGTGATGTCTGTTATAGGATATGCCCTCTTATGGGAACGGCTATTACATTAGAAACACATAGAAACCAAAGAACTGGTATGCACGCAGTCTTTGAGCCTAGGGTTCATTCCGACATTTGCACAGGGTGCGGTAAATGTGAACATGCCTGTGTTTTAGAAAAACCAGCCATAAAAATATTACCAAGATCTGTCGTTAAAGGGGAATTAGGAGAACATTATCGATTTGGATGGGAAGAAAAGCATAAAAACGGTGGATCGCTAATCCCTAAAATGCAAGACTTTCCTGATCGGTTACCATCACCCGATGGAGTGCAGCAATGAATACAA
>PCTP01000212.1:2763-6664 GCA_002770795.1 Gammaproteobacteria bacterium CG22_combo_CG10-13_8_21_14_all_40_8
AGACAACAATCCAGACAACACAATCTACTCGAAACTGGTTGAAAACTCATCGGATTTTGCTGTTAAGGCGGTTTTGTCAACTGTCTCTAACAGGCTTATTTTTGTTAGGCCCCTTATTTGAGATTTGGTGGTTCAAAGGTACACTCAGTGCCAGTTTAATCTTCAATACCATTCCACTCACTGATCCTTTACTTTTAGAACAAGTGATAGCTACAGGAACAAATCCAGAAGTCACTTTATGGCTTGGATTTATTATAGTGCTTTTATTTTATTTTGTCATAGGTGGGCGTAGTTATTGTGCTTGGGTTTGCCCTGTCAATATGGTGACGGATAGCGCCTCATGGTTACGTAAGAAATTAAACATAAAAACAAATCATAGTTTTTCTAAAAATTCTCGCTACTGGATGCTGGCAATGATCTTGGTGGCATCATTTGTGAATGGTTCTCTGATCTGGGAGCAGTTCAATCCTGTTACTCTCTTGAGTAGAAGCCTTATTTTTGGTCTGAATACAGGTTTTATTCTTATTGGCATGATCTTTCTCTTCGATCTACTCGTTAGTAAAAGAGGTTGGTGTGGTCATCTTTGTCCTATGGGTGCTAACTATCGACTGATAGGTCAATGGAGTTTGACCAAAGTTCAAGCTTTGAACAGAAAAAATTGTGACGACTGTATGGATTGCTTTAAAGTTTGCCCTGAACCTCATGTCATCAAACCGGCTTTAAAAGGCAATAACATGAGCACATCCATTATTATGAACCCTGAATGTAATAACTGCGGCAGATGTATTGAGATCTGTCCTCAAAAAGTTTTTAAATACTCTAGCCGATGGGCTATAAACTTGGAGAAATCAGCATGAAACTTAAAACTGTTTGCCTACTCAGTGTCTCACTTTATGCCATGCTCAGTGCCATGAATGCATTCACTCAGGATGAAAACACCAATGGAGGCGTTACTTCATTACGCGGCAATGTGGATTTGTCTACACAAAAACAGCCAGAGGAACTTAAAATGGTCCCCAAGGATAGAGAATCTTTTGCTAGAGATTACCTACACCAACCACCATTGATCCCACATCAAACCCGTGATTATAAAATCAACACACACAACAACAAATGTTTATCTTGCCATAGCTGGGATAATTATAGAGCCTCAGGTGCGACCAAAATCAGTATGACCCATTTCGAAACCAGAGATGGAAAGCAACTTTCTGATATTTCTCCCAGACGTTATTTCTGTACTCAATGTCATGTCACACAAGCTGATGCGAAACCCATAGTAGAAAACGAGTTTCAACCCATCAAAAAACTCGATCATTAATTATTTAGGAGTCGCATTATGGCTAATCAAGAAAACATATTGAAACGCTATTGGATCATGTTAAAACGTCCTCATAAAGCTGCATTGGGCATCCTATTAGGTTTAGGTTTTATCTCTGGCATTATTTTTTGGGGAGCCTTTAACACTGGGCTTGCTGCCACTAATCAAGAGGAATTTTGTATTGGTTGCCATGAAATGAGAAATAACGTCTATCAAGAATACAAGGAAACCATTCATTATAGCAATCGTTCTGGGGTAAGAGCCACTTGTCCTGATTGCCATGTACCCAAAGATTGGAACCATAAAATTATTCGTAAAATTCAAGCAAGTAAGGAAGTTTGGGGTAAATTGACCGGATTAATTGATACTCGTGAAAAATTTGTGGCACACAGAAAGGATTTAGCGCTTAGAGAATGGAAACGAATGAAAGACAACGACTCCAGAGAATGTAGAAATTGTCATAATTTTGAATATATGGATTTCTCAGAGCAGGGAAAAAGATCAAGAGTGCAACATTCTACCGCCTTGGAAAAGGGAGAAAAAACCTGTATCGATTGTCATAAAGGCATCGCCCATGAGCTACCTGATATGGAAGGCGTAGAGGGTTGGGATTAATTCATCATATCAGAATAGTAAACCGTAGGAGAAAAAGATGAGTACTTTAGAATCAATTATCTGGACAACATTGGGGTATTTAGCCATGCCAACCATTCTGATTGTCGGATTTGTGGCCACGGCTATATTTTCATGCTGGGCTTTAAATCGCTTTCAATTTTCTGAAAAATCAGAATAGACACTTGTTTCGTATATCCCCTTGAAGCATAAGTCCAATCATTTTTTTGCTGGCTCAGTGCTAGACTTCCCCAGTTACTGCACTGACGCCCTGTTAAAAATGCCACACTCAAACACAGCGTTGGTCTGACTCAGTATCGGGCTTTGCGCTATTTTGCACGCTTACCCACCCACTAACCGAAACAGGTTAGGGTTAGTGGTGTGCTTCTAACTTCCTATGGCTTCCTTCAGATCCCCGCGTTGGCCAGTGACGCCCTCGCCTAAAAGCGCCTACTTTTAGTGCCATTCGGATTATCTTCCCCTTAGTCAGTGTGATCCCACCTTCTTTCAAGTGGACGGGTTAACCAGCTTCGCTGAGCAAACAAAAAAGAAAACACCCGAGGGTGTTTTCTTTAAAAGGTTAAAAAGAAGACTAAAACTAACGAAGACAGGATTGGACTAAGATCAATAACTCTCGGAGTGCAACAGAGAACTTGGCAAACTCATGTATTGAGGTTGATCTAAAATCTGCCACCATTTGCATCCATCGTCTAATTAACAACTCATCTTGCGCAATCCATGCGGTAATGCGCTCATCAGCAGACTGACTGTCTTGAGTGGTTTGAAGCACTGCTAAGGTCAATCCTCTTTGCTGCCAATCCAATTCCTCTCTGAAGGCACTTCTGGCAAAAGCTTGCCAATGGTTATCAACAGGTTGCTTGGTAATTTGATCCAAGAACCAATGTAACTGCAAATTAGCGCCTAACTTGTAGTAAACTTCGGCCACAAGATCAACAGGGAGTTTAGTCGACTTAGTGAGATCAACGATATCTAGAGCTGAGAACATCGTACTGATATAAGCAACACGATGCGCTAGAGTATCTGGCATACCCTGCTTAATCAGATTTTTAATATCCTCGGTAATACCCTGAGCTTCTTCACTTTCTAAAGTGCTTGAAACTTGTTTTTGCAGCTGTTTAACATCTTTAGAGAAGTATTGAATCACATCATTAATCGCTAAGTCTTTGTTACGGTGTCTTAAGAACCAACGAGTTGCTCGTCGAATCATTCTTTGAGATCGGAACATTACCTCTACTTGAACATCAGAGGATATCTTATTATCCAATGCTTCAATCTGGTTCCAAAGTTCGTCAATCTGGAAAATTTCCCGCGCTAGCGTAAAACAGATAGCAATATCGCCAAATGATGCGCCGGTTTCATCATGCATTCTATGCGCAAAATTACAGCCCATAAAGTTCACCATATCATTGGCCAGCTGAGTGGAAATAATCTGTGCGCGCAAGCGATGAGTTTTCATATTTTCTGCAAAGTCTTTATGTAAAGGCTTAGGGAAGTAGTTCAATACCACTTTACTGAAATACTCGTTATCGGTAATTTCAGGGGTGATCAGCTCTTCTTTCAATGCCATTTTGCCATAAGCTGTAATAACAGCTAATTCGGCACGGCTCAAACCTTTACCCTGTGAAACTCTTTCCAGCAACTCCTCATCACTGGGCAAAAACTCTAATTTTCTGTTCAATCGAGCGCATCTTTCCAATGTATTGATGAAGCGCATTAATTCTTTAATCATCTGTGCGCTGCGCGCTTCGGTGATGCTGATGGATTGAATTTGGTCATAATTATCTTGAATAACTTTCTTACCCACTTCTTCCGTCATGGAGTGCAACAACAGATTACGTTGTTTAATGGTTAAATCGCCAGAAGCCACCACAGCATTGAGTAATATTTTAATATTTACTTCATTATCTGAACAATTTACACCGCCAGCATTATCAATAAAGTCGGTATTGG
>PCTP01000212.1:6673-7059 GCA_002770795.1 Gammaproteobacteria bacterium CG22_combo_CG10-13_8_21_14_all_40_8
CTTTTAAAGTGTATTCAATTCGGCCAAGTTGAGTACAACCTAAGTTCCCGCCTTCTACAATGATTTTACACTTGAGCTCGCCACCATTCACTCTGAGTACATCGTTGGCTTTGTCTCCAACTTGAGAGTTATTTTCAGACCGTGCTTTGACGTAGGTCCCTATGCCACCATTCCAAAGCAGATCATACTTGGCTTTTAACAAGGTTTTAATTAACAGGTTAGGTGCCATTGCTTCTTCTTTAGTGCCTAACATCTTCTGCATTTGTAGTGTAAGGCGAATAGACTTAGCAGAACGGTCAAAAATACCCCCCCCCTCAGAAATTAGCGTTGGATTATAGTCTCTCCAAGAGGAACGAGGTAGATTAAACAAACGTTCTCTTTCTATA
>PCTP01000213.1 GCA_002770795.1 Gammaproteobacteria bacterium CG22_combo_CG10-13_8_21_14_all_40_8
TAGCGATCGTAGCGAGGGCAAGCTTGTTTGAGTCAGATTTTTCGATGGATTGAGGCGAATAGTCGCTCTCGGCAACTGCTCCTGCGTTGCTCTACCTCCTGCATCCATGCAGTCGTATTTAACGAAATTCATCGGGAAATCTGGCCAAACGGGCTTGGCCGCAGTCGATCAGTCTATTCTTGGACAGGCTCCTAGACACATAGGTTGTTAAACTTTATGATAGCTTCCCCTGTTCACAAGTACCTAAATTCTATGAAACTTACACTATTCAGTTTTTTGCTATCTACTTTTAGTTATCCCGTTTTTGCATCCACAGCGACAGCTCCCATCGATCCGCATACTTTTGCGAATTTAGAGACTGTACGGGTCACTCATATGAGTCTTGATCTCAATGCGGATTTCGACAAAAAAACGTTATCAGGTTCCGTTATTTTGTCATTAAACTGGCTTAAAGCGGCGGATGAATTAATTTTAGACAGTGATAGTCTCAATATTGCCAAAATTGAAGGTCATTGTCAGGATAAATGGCAAGCCACTGAATTTACCCAATCAAGCAGAGATGAGATTTTGGGTGAAGCCATTCACATCTCATTGAATAATACTTGTGACAAAGTAAAGGTTTATTATGCAACCTCTCCTTCAGCGCAGGGCTTACAATGGTTATCCCCCGAGTTAACCGCCACCAAGAAACAACCTTTTTTATTTACACAATCTGAAGCCATTATGGGAAGAAGTTGGTTGCCTATGCAAGACACTCCTGCCATAAAAATTACCTATGATGCCGTCATTCATACCCCAAAGGAGTTGCGAGCGGTGATGAGTGCAGACTTTGATCATAAAGCGCCATTAAACGGTAGTTTTGAATTTGATATGCCACAACCTATTGCGCCCTATTTAATTGCTTTAACCATTGGTGATTTACATTACCATGCTTGGAATGCAAGAACAGGCGTTTGGGCAGAACCCAATATACTGGAAGCTGCGGCTAAAGAATTTGAAGATACGGAAGCCATGATAAAAGCCACAGAGAAGAGTTTTGGCCCTTATCCATTTGGGCAATATGACCTATTGATTTTACCGCCTAGTTTTCCCTTTGGTGGCATGGAAAATCCAAAACTCACTTTTGTAACCCCCACTGTGATTGTGGGTGATAAATCTTTAGTGAGTCTTATTTCTCATGAATTGGCGCATTCTTGGTCTGGCAACTTGGTCACAAATGCGCGTTGGGCCGATCTTTGGCTTAACGAAGGGATTACGACTTATCTGGAAAATAGAATACTTGAAGTGGTGTATGGCAAAGATAAAGCCAAAATAGAACAAGTACTCGCTTACCAAGAGCTTGAAGAAGAAATGAAAGAGACTGATGATAAGTTTCAAGGCTTGGTATTACCTCTTAAGGGTGAAAATCCTGATGATGGATTCTCGGATATCCCTTACACCAAAGGTCAACTCTTTATGCTCACTTTAGAGCAAGATTATGGAAGAAGAAACTTAGACAATTTTTTGAAATCCTATTTTAAAAAGTTTTCATTTAAAACAATTACTACACCAGAATTTATTGATTATTTACAAATTCATCTATTGACATTGCGCGTTAACAATCCGATGACCAATCACCTGATTGATCTATGGCTCTATCAATCTGGTTTGCCTAAAGGACATTATCAACCTCATTCAAAAAAATTAGATGCTGTCTCTAAAGACATCGAACTTTGGAAAAAATCTCCTTTATCACCAGAAAAAATTAATAGCAAAAATTGGTCTTCTCAAGAATTTGTATTCTTCCTCAATAATTTACATTCGCCCATATCTTTGGCGCAATTAAGCAAACTCGACGAGCATTTTCATTTTACCCAAACCCACAATTCAGAAATTGCTTTGGCTTGGTTTACCTTAGTTGCAAAAAATGATTACAGAGATGCCTTCCCTGCCTTAAAAGACTATCTGAAATCCATCGGCCGTCGTCGCTTAATTGTGCCGCTCTACAATTTATTAGCAAGCAATCCTTCTCAATGTGCATGGGGTCAAACGGCTTACGCTGATGCAAGAGAAGGTTATCACCCATTAACCCAATCGACTGTGGACAAAATTTTCAAATGTGAGAAATAGCCTCTCTATGACACTTTTTGATCCCTCCGCTATTTACCAGCGTGCTGAATGTTTGTTTAGCCAAGAACAAATCTCGGCTGTCATAGAAAAAATAGCTGCTGAGATTAACCTACAATTTGTAGACAAAAACCCTATTGTGATCAGCATCTTAAATGGTGGGTTAATATTAACAGGACAACTCCTTACTCAGCTCAATTTTCCCTTACAAGTTGACTATCTGCATGCCAGCCGTTATCAAAATAAAATAAGAGGTGAATCTCTTCATTGGAAGACTTATCCTCAGCTTGATTTAAACAGCCGACATATTCTACTGGTCGATGATATTCTTGATGAAGGATATACTTTAGTGGCTGTTAAAGAATATTGTCTGGGTCAACAAGCTGCCTCTGTTCAAACTCTGGTATTAGCAGATAAAAAACATCAACGCAAAGCACAAGAAAACCTCAAAGCCGATTTCACGGGATTAGAAATACCAGATCGTTTTGTCTTCGGTTATGGACTGGATTACCAAGGTTATTGGCGCAATGCACCAGGGATTTTTGCACTTCATAAAGAGGACGAGAAGTCATGAAGCATCTATTGATACTTGTTGCTATGCAAGCAGAAGCGCAAGGTGTTATTCAGCATTTCAATTTGGTGCATCTAGGGAGCCTTGGCTCCAATTTGCCCATGCAAGTCTATGCCGGTACTATTCAAGCGTCAAATCAAGTCTACCAATTAACCCTTGTCACTAGCGGCCAAGATCTTCGATATCAGGTAGATAATATAGGCACGGAAGCGGCCACTTTAAGTGCTTTTGCGGCTATTCAACAATTTAAACCCGATTTGGTGCTCAATATTGGGACTGCTGGAGGATTTGCAGACCAGGGAGCGAGCATTGGAACTGTTTATCTCAGCACAAATCATTTTATATACCATGGACGATATGTGCCTCTCGCGGGATTTTGTGATTCAGTACAGGGAAATTACCCAGCCCTCAATACGGATAAATTAGCTCATCATTTGGCGTTGCCTCAAGGAGTGATTTCAACAGGAAATTCCTTTAAAAGAGATGAAAGCGAAGTTACACAAATGAAGAATAATCAAGTGGTTGCCAAAGAGATGGAAGCTGCAGCTATAGCTTGGGTATGCGGCCTTTCGCAAATTCCTTTTATCGCGATGAAATCCATTACCAATTTACTCGATCATGAACTAAGCTCAGAACACCAATTCGAAAAAAATCTATATTTTGCTTGTCGTGCACTCTGGAATAACTGTATTCAATTGATTGATGTTTTTATGACCCCTTCTTTAACAGATCTTTTTGATTAGGTTTGCCCGCATCAGCCAGAGCCTTGACTCCAATAACCCTTCTAAAACAATGGTTTTAGAGCGCATTTTGGCGTAAAATCACACATGAGTCTGTGTTTTTGGCTTGCGGGTGTTGCGTTAACAGCACAAAATCATACTAGCTCACAGCGATAATTGGGAGGTAACGATGATCTCCATACAGCAACACTTTCTTCTAAAAAAACAGCTCTTAGTGCAATGCCTTTATGCTGCCGTTCCACTGGGTTTGGTGTTTGGTTTTCTGTTTTTTTATAAAACCGATTGGTTATCTTTTCTCATTCCAGTACTAACTCTTATCTTCTGCTATGCCTTTGTGATTATTTTATACCGATTCAATCAAATTAGCATTGCCTGCTATTTGTTTATTGGTGCTATATGGTTAGTGCCGGCTTGGACTACAGCTTGTACTGGAGGAATTAATTCCCCAATGGTGATATGGATGATTCCGAGCATATTTTTAAGTGGCGGAATGTTGGGAAGGCTGCACTCCATTGCTTTAGGAACATTGACCATTTTGTATTTATTTTTTTTTGGTGTGTTAAATATCGAAAATCGATTACCCATAGTTTTCCCACAAATTAACATCGGTATTTTACAATCGACTCTCTTAGTTATTTCAGCCCTGATTTTGATCACTGTTTTTACATTTCTAATCTCTCGCCAACACCTAAAACAACTGACCCAGATCAATCAATCGCAATCAGAGATAGAGCAAGCGAATCAAGAAATTGCTCATAAGAACTACCTATTGGAAGGAGCACTCAATAAATGGAGGGAAGCCAATCAAGCATTAGAATTAAGTTATGAG
>PCTP01000128.1:0-150 GCA_002770795.1 Gammaproteobacteria bacterium CG22_combo_CG10-13_8_21_14_all_40_8
CATTTTGGATTTAAAGAAAGGCCCTTTACCATAGCGCCAAATCCCAAATATCTTTTTATGAGTGAGCTTCATCGCGAAGCCCTGGCACATTTGGTATTTGGTATTGGTGATAGTGGCGGCTTTGTTTTATTGACAGGTGAAGTGGGTACG
>PCTP01000128.1:174-5482 GCA_002770795.1 Gammaproteobacteria bacterium CG22_combo_CG10-13_8_21_14_all_40_8
CTTTTAGAACAATTACCTGAAGAGACGGATATTGCTTTTATCCTAAACCCTCGGTTATCAGCGTTAGAGCTGCTAGAGAGTATTTGTGATGATCTGGAGCTGAACTTTATTCAGGACGATGTGAGTTTAAAACATCTCAATGATGTATTAAATGCTCACCTTTTAAGATCCCATGCACAGGGACGTCATACCATTTTATTAATTGATGAAGCTCAAAATTTAGATCCGGAAGTCCTGGAGCAAATTCGTCTGTTAACCAATTTAGAAACCAATGAAACTAAGTTATTACAGATCATCCTCATTGGTCAGCCTGAATTAAAAGATATATTAGATCGGCCAGAACTTAGGCAGTTATCTCAACGTATTACCGCCAGATATCATCTAGCCCCTTTATCACTTGAAGATGCAACAGGCTATATTCAGTATAGAATGGCGGTGGCTGGTAGCGATAAAGCCATTTTCACAGAGACTGCCATTGCAACCATTCAAAATATTAGTCAGGGTGTTCCTCGTTTAATCAATACCATTTGTGACCGGGCATTATTGGGCGCTTATGCTAAAGGGATTCGGCAAGTTGACGTATTTTTAGTTAAACAAGCGGCAATGGAGGTTTTAGGGAGCAAAGGTAAGGCTGATTCTGGAAATCTGCACAAATCTTCCCAAAAAAGCCCAATAATATACCAAGCGATTGCTGGTGTTTTATTGCTTACTGTGGGTATCCTTATGGGAAGCTGGTTGACAGGCCTCAAAACATCCGAGAACCAAACCAATACTCTCACGAAACAAACTTTTTCTGCGGTGGCTTCTGAACCAACGAACACAGAGAATACTGTTGCAGCGAACACCCAGAGTCAAGTGAAAGTGAATGAACCAAATGCTTTGCCTTACGAAGCAGATCCAACGTCGGTATCTCCTGCAAATAGCACTCAAACAACAGAAGATCAAGCTGCATCTAGTACTGACAGTCCTTCTCCCATTTTGGCGTTAACCTCTTCTTATCTGGAAGCTTTCTCTCAATTATCTGAAATTTGGGGTGTTGGTAGATTAAGTGGATGCTATCAATTGGCAGATATACAATTAAGCTGTGAAAGCGCCCAAGGCAGTTGGTGGGAGTTACGCACCATGGATCGTCCAGCAATTATTACGGTTAAAATACAAGGCAGAAGTTTTTATTTAAATGTTGTGGGTATGGAACCAAATCGCATGGCGATTCTTAAAAATGGTTTTATCGCCTGGTTGGATAAGACTCAAATAGAATCCATGTGGGCAGGGGAGTACCTGATATTCTGGAAGCCCCCCATCAATTTTAGTAAACCCATACGTTATGGCGATACTGGGGTTTCAGTGCAGTGGTTAGAAAAAAGTTTGTTAATGATTACACAACCTCAAGCAGCAAAGGATAGTATTGTGCCAGAGTCGATTATTTTTGATCGTGAAATTGAAAAGCAATTACAAAACTTCCAAAAACACTATGGCTTGGATGCGGATGGCATTGCAGGTTTGCGCACCATTATGTTGATCAATCAACTTACTGACGCCACTTTACCAAGGTTAGAAAATCTATCAAATTTTAAGGAGGTGGGTCTTGTCACTCATTCTTGATGCTATCAAAAAATCCGAAAGGGAACGCCAACAACAGGGGGTTCCTGATCTGTCGAGCAATCACACAGGATATGTGCCACAAAAATTACAACCCAATAAAAGGTTATGGATGATAGCTGGGGGCATCGTGTTGTTATTGCTAGTCATTGTTTTTGTCACAAAAATATTGGTATCTCCTGAAAACAGTGCCGCTGCTGATAAAAAACTTGAAGTTCCTCAAAATAAGGCTGAGGGAAAGATGCCTATTTATAAAAATGAAACGCCTAAAAAAGCCATATCCCTACAACCTGTAGAAAGACAACCTCATTATGTTCCCAAGTCACAATCGCCACAAAAAACGCTTCCAACCATGCAGGTTATTTCCACTCATTCCAAAATTTTACAGCAAGATGCTGTTGATTATAAAACGAACGCAGCGGATGAAATAGAGGATAAAAAGGTGGATGATGAAGATGTTGAACAACAAGCTGGCAGCCGTGAAGATGCCAATGCATTGAAGTTGGACAATAACGCTGATGCCGAGGAAACCTACTCAAAAAAACCACAAGAACTGGTTGAAAAAGCAAAAAACACAGAAAAAAGCACCATACAGAAACAGCCGAAAACTCAAAAAACGCATCCATATCCCTCATTGTCTGAATTGCCCAGCGATATTCAATCTAAAATTCCGGCAATTGAATTTACCAGCCATGTTTATACAGGCGATGAAAATACTAGCTTCGTTTCTCTGAATCAAACCATGTTGGTGATTGGGGAAAAAATGGATGGAAAAATTGAAGTGACTCATATCACCCCTGATGGTGTGGTATTGAAGTTTAACGGGCAGGCGTTTTTCTTGGAAGCGCTACAGAATTGGCATCCTTAAGGCTTTAACACAAAAGATAGCACGATGCATAGAACGCTCAAAAAAATTATCTTTATTGGTGTTGCGCTGTTGGCGAGTGCCTATATTCTTTGGAGTTTACTCTTGCCGCGCTATTTGATTGTTGAATCTGGGATGGCCGTTTCTATTTCTGCCCCTGTTTTTTTTCAATGCATCAATAACGCCAAAAATTGGCAAAAATGGGGGGGTGAATGGAATCATTCAGGTATCCACTTAAAGAAAAATGATCAAATAGCGCTAGCTAATCTATCCCCAAACAGTCAACTTTGGACCATCAATAGTTTGGTGGAAAATGAATATGTTGCACTGCAAACAATCAACAATCAAAGCTTCTCCATTAGCATAGAAGATAATGACCCAGAAATTTGGTTGCAATTGAAGTTTGAGTCGAACTTAGGACCAGTCTTTCTCAACCGCCCTTGGTATCAAATGCAACAAAAAACCATTGAATATCGATTACAAAATATGATGGAATTGATGAAAAGTGGTTGTTTACCCTTAGAGTCAACAGCGAATTAAAGCAAATAGTTTAAAAATTATTGTAGCTGATTTTGGGGTTATAGATGGGATATATTGCATATAACCCTTGTGGTTCAGATGGTTAGCTAAAATTCAGGCATCAAACCATTATTTTATCATCACTTCTAACTGTCTAAATGTGTGAATATTACACTATAAATTGCCTGTAATTTCTTATATGCTCTTTGCTGCGAGATTTTCTAAAACTTGGAATGCGGGAGTATATCTCTAGTGAAAAGGAGTTATTGAGCAATATAGTTTTAGAATATCTACCTTCTGGAATAAAAATAATAGAGGTGTATTGAAATGAAAATAAAATCATCTGTGGCTGTATTAGCTGCATTATATGCAGCAGGAATTGGAGCAGCCGTGCAAACTGCCCCCATATTCCCGGCAGCTAAACCATTTAGCGTGGCTAATCAACCGATAAGCATCAAAGCTGTAGCTGTACAAAAAAAATCTGCTAAGAGTTTTGTGCGTAAGCAATTATCGTCAAAAATAAAAATAGAACAAGGCCTAACGGGAACTTCCAATTATATTGTCCGTTTAAAAGATCAGGCTGCTGCAAGTTATGATGGGCACTTAGCGCCATATAAAGCGACTAACCCACAAGTAATCAAGAAAATAGGTGTTAAAGGCATTGCAAAAAATTTAAATCCAGTGCAGAAAAAACAAAGCTTAAAGCTGAATGCGAAAAGTCCGGAAGTTAAGTCGTATGTCAATTATTTAGATAATAAGCAACAGGATTTCTTGAGTAAAGCTCGCTCTGAAATTGGAACGAATCTTGTTGTTAATAGAACTTTCAAATATGCCATTAATGGTTTATCTGTCAAAATGACTCAAGAGCAAGCGATTAAAGTGGCTTCCATGCGCGATGTCGCCTTTGTCGAGAGGGAAGAAATTAAACAGCTTAATACTGATCAAGGGCCAGTTTTGATTGGGGCTCCCAATGTTTGGGATGGCACGGCAACGGGAACAGTTCACCAAGGTGAAGGGGTTATTATTGGTATGATTGATACCGGTATTAATACAGATAATCCTTCTTTTGCTGACATCGGTGGAGATGGTTACGATCATACTAACCCCTATGGCGCAGGTAGTTATGTCGGTGATTGTGCTGCTGATTTTCCAGGATTATGTAACGACAAATTAATTGGTGTGCATCATTATGGTTGGGTAACAGATGTTTATGCCGACACGGATGTATTTGGAGATACTCCTCCTGCCGCGAATGGTGAAGATTACAATGGACATGGTTCCCACACAGCAAGTACTGCTGGTGGAAATGTGCTGTTAAATGTAGACATGTTGGATTCTGAGCCACTACCTGACTCTGATGGTGTGAATACAACAGGATTCAAGTTTGATAGAATTTCAGGTGTAGCACCGCATGCTAATATCATTGCATATCAAGTGTGTCGCCCTGGAAATTCTGGCGATGCTTATTCTGGTTGTAGTGGTGGCGGCTCAACCGTTGCTGCCATTGATGATGCAATTCGAGAAGGCGTTGACGTATTAAACTACTCTATTGGGGGTAGCTCAGATATCAATCCTTGGCAAAATGCTGAAGAACAAGCTTTCTTAAGTGCAAATGCTGCGGGTATTTTTGTGGCAACATCTGCAGGTAACAGTGGTCCTGATGCCCATACTGCATTTAAACCCTCACCTTGGTATGCTGCAGTTGCTGCTTCAACCCATGGTCGTTCAATTAGTTTTGATTTGGAGTTTGGTGGGGATATTTTCAATTACGCTAAAAGTGATGGCCCCGCTTTAGATGCGCCTCTTACTGCACCTATCAAATATTCCGGAACCATAGATGCTTCTAATTTTGAAGGTTGTAATGCATTTCAACCAGCAGTTTTTGAAAATTCATTAGCATTAATTAGTCGTGGTAGTTGTTCTTTTGCCCAAAAAATCACCAATGCGGCAGACGCTGGTGCATTAGCAGTCGTTGTCTTTAATAATACTGGTGGTGATACACCGATTGCAATGGGGGGAACTGATTCAACAACTATTCCTTCTGTAGGGATTTCTCAAAATTCTGGCGCTGCGATGGTTGCCAGTTTAGAAACAGCACCAGATACTGAAGTGACAATTAATACGGTACCGACAAAAGTTATTGGTCAAGCTGATGATTTGGCTGCATTTTCGTCAAGAGGCCCAACAAACTTCCCAGATATTATTGTACCTTCTGTCGCTGCCCCTGGTGTGAGTATTTATGCGGCATACTCAGATCAACAAAGAGGACATGATGTTTCAGGAAACGGCCCTGCCGATTTCGCTTTCTTAAGTGGGACGTCAATG
>PCTP01000128.1:5489-19405 GCA_002770795.1 Gammaproteobacteria bacterium CG22_combo_CG10-13_8_21_14_all_40_8
CTCATGTAGCAGGGTCGGGTGCTTTAGTTAAATCTGCTCACCCTGATTGGACCGCTGATAATATCCGCTCAGCTCTCATGATGACAGCAACAACAGAGGTCAGAAAAGAAGATGGGCAAACACCCGCTGATGCCCTGGATGTAGGTGCAGGACGCGTACGTGTTGATTTGGCGGTCAAATCTGGTTTGGTGATGGATGAAACTTTTGCTAATTACCAGGCTGCAAATCCAGCTATGGGTGGCGATCCAACCACTTTAAATATCGCGAGTCTTGGTAATGGCGAATGTCCAGCAATCTGTACTTGGGAGAGAACCTTTACGGCGACAGTTGATGGTGAATGGACAACTTCAGGTTTTGCTAACACTGCTGGATTAGTGGTTAGCGTTGAACCTTCAACGTTTACACTGACCGCTGGTCAAAGTCAAACTGTGACCGTGACCGCAAATATGCCTGGTTTTGCGACTGGAGAAAGTGCATTTGGTGGTATTAAACTGACCCCCTCTTCAGATGCAATTCCTGAAGCACATTTACCCTTATATGTTGTGGCTAAAACCAGTACTATTCCCACTGAGTTTCAAGCGGAAATCCACCGTAATGCGGGTTCAACATTGATTCCAAATGTGACTGCACTGGCTATATCGGACTTCACCGCATTGACTCATGGTTTGAATAAGGCGGTTAGTTCCAGTCTTTCATCTCCTATGGATTCAGATAACAGCACCCCTTATGATGATTTAACGGATGGTGTTACTGTGAGCTGGTTAAATGTCACCAGTCCAAGTTTAGCCTTGTTGGTCGAATTGGCGAATTCAACAGCTCCCGATCTTGATTTGCGTGTTGGTCTTGACGATGGTGACGGCATTCCTCAAGAAGATGAAGAAATTTGTGTCGCCGCAACAGCAGAAGCGAATGAACGTTGTTTAGTGAATGATGTTGAGCCAGGAAATTATTGGGTTGTGGTTCAAAACTGGCAATCTTCTGGTGATGGTGCTGTCGATACTTATGATCTTTTAACAGGTTTTGCGTCTGAACAATCTCAGGGTAATTTCTCTGTCACCGCACAAAATAGCTCCATCAACGAAGATACACCTTTTAATCTTCGTTTACAGTGGAATGCTGACATGGAAGCTGGTGATGTGTTCTTAGGGGCATTCGATTCTTCATCTTCTGCAAGTACACCGGGAGATTTAGGTTCTACCTTAGTTATTCTAAGACGAGGAGCGGATGACGTTTCTCTCAGCTCTGATATGACCGAGGCTGTTGTTGGAGACAAGGTTAATTTCACCATTGATATCGCACTCAATGAATCAATGGAAGATTTAGATTATGTGGTTAAATCAACAATGCCTGCAGGGATAAAAATTGACTCATCAACAGTTCAGGCAAGCTCAGGAACGGTTACATTGGATCAAAATGGATTTATCTGGTCAGGTCAGCAGGTGGCTATATTTGGTCCAAATGTGATTAATAGTTACCAAATCAGTAACAACGACAACGATGCCAGCTGTTCACTGCCTGATTTTGGGCAAGGTGGAGGCTATATTGATTTGGCATTATTTGGAATTGGTTTATCTAGCGTTGATGGTGATACCACAACAGGTACATTTGGTGTTTCAGGGACATTCTTGGGAACGACCTATGATGCTATAACTGTGACTGACGATGGTTTTGCCTTCTTCTCTGGTTCTGCTGGAGGTGCTCCCTGGGTTAACCAGTTATTACCTGACGCTGAGGCGCCTAATAATTTAGTCGCCCCATTCTGGAGAGATATGTTCTTTGATACGGCTGCAGGCAGTGGCATGAGTGTAGCAACAGCAGGACCATTCACTTTTATGGAATGGGATAAAATGCACCACTGGGCATTCGCTGCTGGACAAACCTTTGTTGATGATATACTCGATTTTGAAGTAGTGTTCGATAATGCTACAGGCCAAATCATGTATGCTTATGACAATGTGGCTCACAACTTTGCAGACCAATTGGGCGGCACGGTTGGTTTCGAAAATGCTGATGGAAACGATGGTATTACCGAAATTTATGCCAATCCTAATACGGGTCTGGCTGAAATCGGTTCTGTCACAGATATTCACTCAGGTTTGGTGATTTGCCATACACCTGTGAATAACACTAGCCCTGCCGAAATTACTTTCACTGGCACCATTACTAATTTGGCTGCTGGCGATAATGTAAGTCCTCTAGTAACGAGTAGTACCAATAATTTGGGTAGTACTTCAGCGGATACTGTTACCAATATTCATGTGGCCAGTAACCTGACTCTTAACTCAATTGGTAATACAACTATTGCTGAAGATACTGTGTTCTCTGGAGCTTTAGAAATCACAGACAATGATAGTGTTGCTAATACTATTACTGTAACCGCTGATTCTGGAACAGTGAGTGATATCGTTGACGGAGCATTTACAGTCACACCTGATACTAACTTTAATGGTGATATTGCAGTCTCTGTCGTGGTAACAGACAACGAGAAGCCTGCTGACTCAGTGAGTACGAACTTTGTCATTACGGTAACGCCAGTGAATGACGTTCCGACAATAACAGCTGGATCAACTGTCACAGTTAAAGAAGGGGAAGCCGTTTCTCTCTCAGTGACTGGAAGTGATGTTGATGGGGACGCACTCACTTATACTTGGACTCAAGTCTCTGGAACAAGCGTTGATGTAGGTACTATTACAAACACGCTTAATTTCACAGCACCAGATGTGAATGACGATGAAACACTTTCATTCACTGTTGTGGCGAGAGATAATCTTAGCCTTTCGGCTCCTCAAACATTCACTGTGAGAGTCGAGAATAAAAAATCGGGGGGTAGCTTTGAATGGTTCTTGATGTTACTCGTATTGGTTACTGGTATTAGTAGACGTCGTATACGTTAAAACTAACCATCCAGAATAAAAAAGGGCTGCTTTTGCAGCCCTTTTTTTTGCCCAGCGAAGCTGGCTAACCCGTCCACTTAAAAGAAAATTCATCGGGAAAAATTCATTGGAAAATTCATTGGGACACACCTTTCTAATCAACCTTTCTAATAAAAAACCAGAATCAATTAACTCTGACCCCTTTGATCCCTTTGATCATCGCCATCGCTAGTTTTTTAAATCACCATAGATTAAACAATCTCTGCTCAAATGCCATAATCTTGGCGATATTGCTCAATTTTACCCAGCAAGCCTTTATCGCCATTTTGGTTGAGGTAATCCGCAATGTCAGAGAGTTTAATAATAGATATCACCGGCAGACCAAATTGCTGTTCAACTTCTTGAATCGCAGAGAGCGTGCCTTTACCGCGCTCTTGTCTATCTAAGGCAATCACCACTGCCGCTGGTTTTGCACCGGCTTGGGTGATAATGTCCATGGCTTCACGAATGGCAGTGCCCGCAGTGATTACATCATCAATAATCAGAATATCACCTTTTAATGGTGCGCCAACCAGATTGCCACCTTCACCATGATTTTTAGCTTCTTTGCGGTTAAAACAAAGGGGGGTATTGCGGCCAAACTCTGTGGACAAAGCCATGGCTGTGGCGGTGGCTAAGGGAATACCTTTGTAAGCAGGGCCAAATAACACATCAAACTGAATGCCTGAATCTTCAATAGCTTGGGCATAAAAACGACTCAGTTTAACCAGCTGTTCACCGGTGTTAAATAAGCCCGCATTAAAAAAATAAGGGCTAATTCGGCCAGATTTTAAGGTGAACTCACCAAAACCAATCACTTGGTTTTCAATGGCAAACTGGATAAATTGTTGACGAAAATCGCTCATAACGAAACCTTATTAATTGTTGAGTGCTTGGCGTTGCAGTTCAAATAACTCATTCATGCCGTTTTTACCATGATGTAGCATTTCTTGTAGCTGATCGGCATCAAAAGTACCTGCTTCCGCTGTACCTTGCAGTTCAATAAATCCACCGGCTTCAGTCATCACTAAATTCAAATCGGTTTCTGCGTTTGAGTCTTCATCATAATCCAAATCCAAAACCGCTTCGCCCTCAAAAATACCAACAGATACTGCTGCCACTAGATGTTTGAGAGGATTGCCCGATAATTTTTTGTTTTTGCGTAACTGATTAATGGCATCCACTAAGGCGACACAACCGCCAGTAATAGACGCTGTTCGAGTGCCACCATCGGCTTGGATCACATCACAATCGATAGTGATAGTCACTTCGCCCAATTTCTTGAGATCAACAGCCGCACGCAGTGAGCGGCCGATTAAACGTTGAATTTCTTGAGTACGACCCGATTGTTTTCCACGAGCAGCTTCTCTGTCATTTCTGGTATGAGTAGCGCGAGGTAACATGCCATATTCTGCGGTGATCCAGCCTTGATTTTTTCCTTTGAGGAAACGAGGTACGCCATCAACAACAGAAGCGTTGCATAAAACCTTAGTTTCACCAAACTCAATCAGTACTGAACCCTCAGCGTGTTTGGTATACTGGCGAGTGATGGTAATGGGACGAAGTTGGTTGCTGGTACGGCCGCTTGGACGCATGGTTATCTCCTGAGAAGGTTATAAAAGGGATGATTTTGAATTTGAACCTATTGGGGTAAGTTAATTATACCCAGATCCAACTATTGAATCTGGATTAAAGCATTTAATAAATCACTGTGGTTAGTCTGTTGTGTTTCTAAGGTTAAGCGATGACTAATAACTAAAGATTCTAACTCATCCAGTGCTGTGTTAAAGCAATCGTTAATAATCAAATATTGATATTCTGGATAATGAATCATTTCTTCATTCGCGGCTTGCATTCTTTTGGCTATCACCGTCTCATCATCCTGTCCTCTATTGGTCAAGCGTTCATGAAGTGCCCCTAAAGAAGGCGGAAGCACAAAAACACTAATGGCTTGGGGCATTGCTTTGCGTATTTGTCTTGCGCCTTGCCAATCTATTTCTAATATTAAATCAATGCCTTGACATAATAACCGCTCAACGTCAGCGTGGTCAGTGCCATAATAATTGCCAAAAACTTCAGCATATTCCAAGAAAGCTTTGTCACTAATCTTCTTTTGAAATTGCTCAATCGAAATAAAGTGATAATTAACGCCATCCACTTCACCCACGCGCTTTTTGCGAGTGGTATGAGAAACCGATATTTGTAGATTGTCTAATCGCTCAGCCAAGGCATTGACCAAAGAGGTTTTACCCGCGCCAGAAGGAGCCGAAACAATATATAAATGTCCTAAAGTTGCCATAAGATAGACATCATCACTCTGGGTGGGGTAAGTAGGATTATAGATAATACCGAAGCTTACTAAATTATTCAATTATTCAATCATAGCCTTATTCCCAAATCCCATGAAAGAAAAGTCCAAAACCGAGGAAGCTACAAGCGCAATGCTATGGATAATGTTCAATAATAATTTTAGTAAACACCAGGAATCAGTCTTTTGGTTCTCGCTTTGTAATTTGCGTATGCTATGCCAAGGAAAGATTCCAGTGCTTTCTCTTCAACAGCCATTCTATTCACAAAAGCCAAGGTAATAGGCACAAGCAGTATGGTGAGAGATAGCCAATTTTGTAAAAAGAGACCGAAGCCTAAAAGCTCAAGAAGCAGGCCAGTATAGGAAGGGTGACGGATAAAGCGATAAGGCCCCGTATCAATCACCCGATGATCCTGAGCAATCGCAACATTCACCGTAAAAAACTTGCCTAAATAAATAATAGAATACCAACGTAAAAACCAACCAAAAATAAACACAACCAAGGCGATTTCATTCAAATTGATTGTAATAGTTGCCTGAGAAACCATATGAGGCACAATACTCGCGATACTGATACAGAGTGTAATAATAATCCAAAGCTTAGCCAAAGTACCCCCGTCTTTAGACTGAGCATCCCCACCAGACCGTTTAAAAATAGCAAGCCCAATTTCAGATAATCCCATCACTGCGCCAATAAACATAGGATTTATAGATGGCATTGTTTTGTTCCTTGTAGAAGCTGAGTGATCCCCACGAAACTTCAGGTTAACTCATTGAAAAAAATATAAATGATCGAATTTCATGACGATCTATGATCAAATATGTTTCGATCAAGCCCCATATTTGAGAACGCCAAGAAAGCGGTTAAATTATGACACAAAAACTTATCAACTGCATGATCAAAGTTTCATGATCAAAGATTCAAAATATTCACCTAACCGCTCACTCGAAGACGTCATCTTCAAGTTTGTCAAAATCGGTGAGGAAGAGCTGCTACTGGCTGACAAACTGAAAAATACCCTACGCCAGACTCGCGAAGTTGTTACGACCCATCCGCAGGTTCAGGCACGCTATGAATGAACGTAGATCACGCCATTGAGAAAAACCGCTGTCGTATTTACGCCCAAGATATTTCGCAAAAATCGTCGAACCTGCTGCGTTTAAACCTGATCTTAAATAATTTGGTGCACTCGATCCCGAATGTGGTTCAAGGTAATACCCTGCTCCACTCCTATCATGTCGAGAGCACTAAAGATGGCAAAGCGCTGAAACGCTTTGACTATATTGTCTCCAACCCACCGTTTAAGCTCCATTTCAGCGACTTTAGGGATGAGCTGGACAGCAAAGAAAACCAAGAGCGCTTCTTTGCCGGTATTCCTAATGTGCCCAAAGCCGCCAAAGACAAAATGGCGATCTACTCGCTATTTTTACAACATATCATTGCCTCATTAAAACCCAACGGCAAAGCCGCCGTGGTAGTGCCAACAGGTTTTATTAGCGCACAAGCGGGAATAGACAAAAAGATCCGTGAACATTTTGTAAAAAACAAAATGCTCGCGGGCGTAGTCTCCGTGCCATCGAATATCTTCGCCACTACAGTTTAAGACATTCTGGGACGGGTAAAAAAACTATTCTATGTTTTGTATTTGTTCTCTGATCTGCTCTATCAGTACTTTAAGTTCCACCGAGGCATTAGTGGTTTCGGTATTGATGGATTTTGAGCCTAAGGTGTTGGCTTCGCGGTTGAGTTCTTGAAGAAGAAAGTCGAGTCTGCGGCCGATAGCTCCGCCTTCGTTGAGGATTCGGGTGAATTCTACAATATGGGTTTGGAGTCGATCCATTTCTTCTGCCACATCACTTTTTTGGGCTACCATCACCATTTCTTGTTCAAGTTTTTCGGTATCGAGTTTGACTTGGGCGTCTTCAAACTTTTGTAATATTCTTTCTCTTTGCCATTGTAGAATAGCTGGGAGTTGTTGGTGAACTTTTTGAACCTGTAACTCCATGCTGGATAAACGGCCTTGAATGATTTCTGCAAGGCTCTGTCCTTCTCTTGCACGATTGATCATGAGGTTGTCTATGGCCTCTGCAAATAGTGTTAAAATGGCGCTTTCTGTTTCCGTCATATCTTCGGGTTGTTGTTGGATCATTTCTGGCCATTGTAATAAGTTGAGCCAATTGATTTGACCATCGCTGTTAAACAGGCCTTTAAGTTCGTCAATATTTTTGGAAAGAGATTCTGCAAGAGGTTTATTGATACTCGTTAAATAGCTTGATTGCTGGGTGTTAATAAATTTGAGACTACATTCCACTTTACCTCTAGATAGTTTGTTTTGTAGCAATTGTCTTAGCTGAGGCTCAAGATGGCGGAAAATTTCTGGCAGTTTAAATTGTAAATCAAGGAATCGTTGGTTGACGGAGCGGATTTCAATTTGAACCTGTCCCCAGTCAGCGCTCTTTTCTAACCTTGAAAATGCAGTCATGCTATAGATCATCGGAACAAACACCTTAGAAATTAAATAATTTGATTTTTTAATGTGGTGCGATTATCGCATAAATTTGCTTTTTCGGGGTAAAAAAAAGCCAGCCCAAAACGGGCTGGCTTGTATAGCTAAGTGTTAGTTCCATAGGGCTAGGGAGGGAGTATAAGCCTTTACAAACAACTAACGGTGCTAATAACAGGTTAGAGCGACAAGGCTCTAAAGTACTAAAAATAAACGGCTGCAAATTGTGTGAAAAAGGTTTAAAGGTTAGAGTAAATTTCTCCATTTACTGATGCTAATGGTTGGGGTTGAGCCATAATCAGGATGTAAGATAACATTTCTGTCAGTTCTGCAAGTTGCAGTTGCTTATTATTCAAATAGTCAGAATTTTGTT
The DNA here is from genome assembly GCA_002770795.1 of Gammaproteobacteria bacterium CG22_combo_CG10-13_8_21_14_all_40_8. Taxonomy (GTDB): domain Bacteria; phylum Pseudomonadota; class Gammaproteobacteria; order Enterobacterales; genus 21-14-all-40-8. The sequence continues at coordinate 13,587 of PCTP01000128.1, forward strand.
TCTGAAACTGAGCTAGGATTTTCGCCTGTTGTCTCTCTAAACGGTTTGCCATGGTTGGCGTCACGATAAGTCTGCCTTCCTGGTGATTTTGAACATTGCCAAAAACGATTTCTGTTGCTATGACTGACTGACACGCAGTGGCTAAAAGTGCGCTAAAACCTAACAGTTTAATTGCCTTTATAATTTTTCTGTTCATGATATTTTCCTCTCACACTACTAATTGAGTTGTGCAGGCCTTCGCTGGCAAATGATTTTTAATATCCTGTACCTTTAGGGTTATCAGGGCTGTTTGATGGAGGGCATTTTAATGATTTAGTAGACCCCTATCAAACGATCATTTATAATGATTTCCATTAGATTTTCTAATGGATCAATGATGCCTTGCCAGACTCTATTATCGTTCATTTATTAGACTTGAATCTGCCTTTTTTTATCTCCAAAGGTTACAAAATATGTCAAGAAGATTGCCGCCACTCAACAGTTTAAGAGCATTTGACTCCGCTGCGAGACATTTAAGTTTTACCCGAGCCGCAGATGAACTTTTTGTGACACAAGCCGCTGTCAGTCATCAAATAAAGTCATTAGAAGAATTTTTGGGTATGAAATTGTTTTTAAGGCGAAATAGAACCTTATTATTAACTCACGAAGGTCAATCCTATTGGCCTGCAATCCGCAAAATGTTTGAACAACTTGGGGAAGCCACCGAACGACTAAAAATGGTGGGGGCTTCTGGAGCCTTGACGGTCAGCGTGATTCCAACCTTTGCCGTGACTTGGTTAGTGCCCCGATTGAAAAAGTTTAGCCAACTCTATCCTGATATTGATGTGCGTTTGAAATCTTGTGAACATCTGGTTGATTTTGGACGAGATGATGTCGATGTGCAGATTTATTTTGGGATGCCCAGTGATTATTCAGATAATTTGCATGTGGAATGCTTATTGGATGAATATTTAGTGCCTGTTTGTTCCCCTGAATTACTGAATGGACCCAGACCACTTAATAGCCCCGAAGATTTACGCTATCACACTTTGTTACATGATGAGTCGATAACAATCTGGAAAGATTGGTTAGATATGGCTGGGGTGAAAGGCGTGAATCTAAATAACGGCCCAATTTTTAGTCATTCTAATCTTATTTTACAAGCTGCTCGCTACGGTCAAGGTATTGCAATTGGCCATAGTGTCTTGGCTCAGCTTGATATTCAGAGTGGCAGATTGGTGCGTCCATTTGATTTAGTGCTGCCGAGTCAATATTCTTATGACATTCTTTGCCCTAAAGCTTGGGCGGATCAACCCAAAATTACTGCATTTAGAGAATGGTTGAAGAAAATGATCTCGGATGAACGTGAACGTGATGCTTTTTCTAATGTGATGCAATTGCCTGAGACAGACGTTAAACAGGATTAGCAAGGGTGGATAACGAGAAAAATTACCAGTTATCCACTGAAAATTCGACTTTATCCATTGCGCCCAAACCATCAATAGCAATGAGTTCATGTTGTCCCAAGGTTAAGTCTGTCTTTTGCCGTTTGTTGGTGCTTCTCTTCAGTCTTAATAGGGTTTTTGAGTCGATGGACGGGAGTTTGTTGCCATCTAGAAACCATTCAACATCTCCTATGCCGCCTTGTGATTCTAGAGGGATCTCCAGCGTTTGATCTGTATCGAGCAACCTTAAATGCGATTGATCTTGAATGGACAGAATGCTTAAAGGTTGTTCCAGTTTTAGATTTTGTTGATGACATCTGGGATCCAGAGATGGGATGAGGGCGCGACTTCTCCATCGGGCATCTATCCATGGTTCAACTGGGATGGGCCATAGGGTGATTTTAATGGGAATTTCTGAAATTTCACAATAAGGTGAGGTTCGTAGACCACTATCTTTGGCGATATTTAATGACATTGTTGCTCCCTGCCAAGGATCATTGGCAGTCGCTGATAGCGTTGCAGGAAATTGGTCGTCAATGCCCAAAGCTTGGTGTCTTATAAGACATTTGGCCTCTGAATTGAGTGTTGCTTTTAATCCGCTGGGCCAGCAAATTTCAGATTGGCTGATCTGATTGGGTTTGCGGGGGTGGGATTTATCTTTGAGCCAGTCGTTGATTTCAAATAATAAAGGCAGTGCAGTTGCTGCACCATATTGATTAGGAGATGGCGTGCCATCTGGGCGTCCAACCCATACCCCTATGCTGTACTTTCCTGTGACACCAAATGCCCAAGCGTCGCGGTAGCCAAAACTAGTGCCTGTTTTATAAGCGAGGTGGTTTTCAATGCCTGAAAATTGTGAATTGAGTAGTCGGTCTCCTCTTTCTTGATCACTGAGCATGGCGTAGATGATCCAAGCGGCCTGGGGGGACATCAATCGTCTTTCAACCAATGGATCGGTTTCGGAAAATCTTAAGGGAGATACAACGCCTTGGCGAGCAATGGCCCCATATAGGCTCATCAAATCTTCCATGGAAACGCCTAGTCCACCTAAAGCCATCGATAGATTGGCTTCGGAACCACTCCACTGTGGAGCAATACCTACATTCATCAGTTTGTTGATAAAGACGTCTGGTGTCATTTTTTCTAAGAGCTGCACCGCTGGCACATTCAGTGATTGTTGTAAGGCAGATTGTGCACTGACTGGGCCATGAAAATGACCAGAAAAGTTAAGCGGCTGATAATCACTGTGAATTCTTGGTGCATCCACTAATAATGATTTTGAATGAATAATGCTTTGATCCAGTGCTTGTGCATAAATAAAGGGTTTTAAAGTCGAACCTGGTGAACGAATTACTTGGGTCATATCGATGTAACCGTGGCTTTGTCTATCAGAATATTTGGCGGTTCCTAAATAGGCTTTGACTAACCATTTCTCATTATCAATCAGCATCAAAGCCACCGTGTTTGCTCCATCTAACAGATGAGCAAAGTTTTTGACTCTTTGTGAAAGCCCCTGTTGAAGTTGTTGATCAATACTGGTGTGATATGAGGAATTCATCGCTGGCAGCTTATTTTCATTGACAATTCGCTGGCTGAATAAGGGAGCATCCATGGGAAAATTAGGCTGGTAGGAATAAATAGGCTCTTGTGAGGCTTCAGCCAAAATAGCTTTTGGCCAAATACCTTGCTGGATAAGACGTTTAATCACCTTATCTCGGGCTGATTTTGCCACCTCTGGGTGCAGATCGGGACGAAATTTTGTCGGGGATTGTGGTAATACCGCTAATAAAGCGGCTTCAGCATGGCTTAATTCAAGTGGATCTTTATGAAAATAAGCCAAACTGGCGGCTTTAATCCCTTGGATATTGCCACCAAATGGCGCGAGTTGTAGATACAGATCGAGAATCTCATTTTTACTGAATAGAAACTCCAACTGTATAGATCTAAAGAGCTGTTTGGCTTTCCCTGCTAAGGTTCTGGAGTTGGGATCGAGTAATCTGGCCACTTGCATGGTCAGTGTTGAAGCACCGGAAATAATTCTTCCAGCCATGAGATTTTGAACCGCAGCTCGAGCCAGAGCCAAAGGGTTGAAACCAGGGTGATAGTAAAAGTACTCATCCTCATAGCCTAAAAGCGCTTGTAAATATAAGGAGGAAACCTGACTGTTTTCGACTTTAAATTGCCATACCCCCTGCTGATTGGCGAAAGCTCTTAGCAGTTGTCCATTTTCAGCTAAAACTAATCTGGATGGCGCTTGGGATTTTTCCATTGGGATTGGAAATAACGCATTGGCCACTAAAAATAGTGGCACCATGCTTAAGACTAGAATACCCCAGATGATCCGTTTTCTTTTCATCTTAATGCGCCAGACTGCTGTCATTTTGTTCAGCAGAAGTGCTTTGATGGATGACCATCGAACTTACCGCAGAAATAGTCACTGGATTTATCGCCTGAGATAGGCTACGAAATTCAGGGCGGTACATATCCTCAACATAAGATGAAGGGACTTGATAGAGTCCTGGGGTGGTTGCTCTCATCAGATAAATTAAATCTACCGAGCCATGAGGGTAGAGATCAATCGCGCTGACATAACGGTCATCTAAGTATTGTTGATTTTTAACCTGAGATTGATAGCGAGAGAGATAGCCTTTTAATGATTTTCCTTGAATAAAAAAGAAGTCCAAGGGCGTAGAAGAGGCTAAATGAGGATTTTCCAGTTCAAACCCAGCAGGTAATAGTTCTTCAACCAATGCATCTGGTGTACGTTGGTTGGCACTTACTTGTAAGCGAACTATCACCAAATCGCCAGTTTTAAAGGCGAAATTGGTGATGGGGTTGCCATCTGTGGCAAACCATTCTCTTTGTATATTTAATCCATGACTCATCTCTTTTGGGGGAGATTCGGGGTGAGCGACAAGGGTTTGGGTGGCATAGGTTTTTAGTTGTTTGGAATCTAATGACGATACTTTGATAGCAACAGAAGGAACGATACTGCCATCAAAGCGCTGATTGAATTGTCCTTGAAACTTGCGTTCAATGCTGCCTAAATTGGTGGTGATGTGGGCTTTCCATTCTGTTGTTGGTGCATAACTTAAAGCCATGCTTAATTGAAATAATTGACTTCTCTCCTGTGTGGTCAAGTATTGTTGACGATAAGTTTCTTCAGATAAATCCATGAGTAAATGGGTTGCATTGGGCAAATTTAATTGGTAGCGAGAATTAAGCCACAGGCTCCAAGCCAAATCTCTCACTTTACTACCATAATCGGCCAGATAAATAGAAGCTGTTCTGCCGGTTTCAGATGCTTGTTGTAAAGCCTGTTGTGCGCGGGATGAATCGCCTTGGTTTTTAAGTGCCACAGCCAGTTGCACCAAAGGAAGTGGTGATTTTGCTCTGTTATGGTATTGATCAAATAATTGTCTCAAACTGCCTAGTGGAGCGCTGGCTGTTCTGGAAAGAACGAAAGCTGCATAGCTACGATAGGCAAAACGACTGTGATCGGGATCTTCTGAATAATGGTCATAGAAATTAATCGATCCATTATTCAGATAGGTGAGTAAACGCTCGTTGGCTTTTTTTAGCATTTGTGCTGGGACAATAAAACCGAGATCTTTAGCGGTGAGAAGAAAATCTGTGGCATAAGCGCTAAGCCAATATTCTTCTGGGGAATGTTCATTCCAAAGGCCAAATCCACCTTCGGGCCGTTGCATGCTTTGTAGATGACTAATCGCGCGATCAATCTCACGATTTCTGTTTAAATCTCGCGGAAGTTTTAAATTCCAATGTTGACGAGTTTCTGCATCTGCCCATACCAAGGGAATGGCTTTTGAACTGATTTGCTCCAAACAACCATAGGGATAGCTCAACAAGTATTGCCAGTTGTCCTGGGTATTTAAAGGCGGCAATTGCTGAAGATGAACCGCATATTGTAATGATTCAGGCAAGGTGTTTTCTAACCATTCTTTAGAGGGCGATAGGCTGATGTTGGCTGAGAGTTGTGTAAAACTTTTTGAGGTAATGGCACTGTATGCTGGTCTTAGTCCCAAGTGCCATTGTCTATTTAAATCAATGGGATCAGTCTGAGGTTTTTTTTCAGTATTTTTAAGTTGCATGATAATTTCTGCCTGGTCATAAAATGCTGTCACTTTCACGGGAAAATTGTAGGTTTTCTTTTGCCCTGGCGTGAGAATAATTGCTTGATGCTGGAAGGCTTGATCCAAAAAATCGAGTCCTTGTAATTGCAAATCTAATGAGAGTTTTTGTAGTACAGCTGTGGTGTTATCTATATCCAGGCTAAGCTGGGTGATATCCCCAAAAGCGGCAAATCTGGGTAAGGAGAGTTGAGTAACAATGGGGGAGGCGATAATCATTTCTTTATCAGTCGACCCAAAAGAG
>PCTP01000128.1:19437-19581 GCA_002770795.1 Gammaproteobacteria bacterium CG22_combo_CG10-13_8_21_14_all_40_8
AGCGCCATTAAAATCTGGTAGTGATAATTGAAGACTGGCACTGCCGTTTTGATCAAAAGTGACAGGTTGATGAAATAATGACAATATCAGAGGGTTAGACTGAGGCTTATTGCCGCCACGACTGAGTTCAGCTGCGTCGCCACC
>PCTP01000180.1:0-603 GCA_002770795.1 Gammaproteobacteria bacterium CG22_combo_CG10-13_8_21_14_all_40_8
TGGGGCATTTGAAACGCTGCGCTTTAATTGCAACAACATTGCAGGAGACTTTTGGCTTAGGGACTCAGATTTATATTTGTGGAGAAGCACGAGAATGCGGTTGGCTACAAGGACAATTCTCTTGGCTTAAAAATGAGCAACAGTTATTTACCCAGATGGAAATGGATCAATCTCAAGCTTGGATATTAGACTTTCATCCAGCGTATATTGATCAACAGCAACTTAAAAACATGTGTAAAAATATAAAAAACAGCAGAAAGCTATTTGTGATGGCCATGGATAAAATGAATGGTTTATTAGATGTGGTGGATCAATTATTTATACCCTCATTTTATACGGCATTATCTTCTGATAAAATCAGTAGCGGGTGGGAAAATTATATTTTATCTCCTGCAACGGTTTGTGAAAAATCAAACCAAATCACTCTATTAACAGGGGGATCTGACGCACTAGGTTATGGTGAGATACTGCCTAATATTTTAAAAAATAAAATTCCACAATCTTGGTCTGTTGAATGGATCCAAGGCCCTTATGCTAAGCCACCAATATTGTGCGTTAATAAACATGAAGGAACGGGGGAAGCAGGGGGAATCTTCAAACAAT
>PCTP01000180.1:617-19355 GCA_002770795.1 Gammaproteobacteria bacterium CG22_combo_CG10-13_8_21_14_all_40_8
CATCCAGAAAATCTCGCTGAAATTATCGCTGCATCCAAAATTATTATAACCTGTTATGGCTTAATGTTAATGGAAGCCATGCAATCTGGTGCCAGTGTTATTTTATTACCTGTTAAAGGATTAACCAGTGAAGCTGAGTTATCCGTATTAAGAGAGGCCAAATGTTGCTTTATTGCAGACGATATAGAGTCAATACCTAGACTATTAACAAATTTGTTTGAAAATAATCCATTAGATATGCAATATAAGCGCAATGCTAAAAGGTTACTGTCTGGTATACAGGGGGCCAAGAAAATAGGCGCATTATGTATGCAATATTTTGAAAGCTAACCGTCTACACTAAAATAATTGTTTTAAGGATCATCCATGAATATCACCATTTTTGGGACTGGCTATGTTGGCCTTGTTCAAGCCGTTGTTATGGCGGAGGTAGGGCATCATGTTATTTGTGTCGATGTTGATGCCAATCGAATCGAACAATTAAAGCAAGGAATTGTACCCCTATTTGAACCGGGTTTAGCGCCATTATTGCAATCCAATTTGCAAGCTGGTCGGATAGAGTTTACCACTGATCCCGTGAATGCCGTGAAAAAAAATACCTTCCAACTGATTGCCGTAGGAACACCACCAGATGAAGATGGTTCGGCAGATCTACAATATGTGTTGGCTGTTAGTCGAACCATTGCCGAGCATATGGATAAGGATAAAATTATTATCATCAAATCTACCGTGCCTGTTGGTACGGCGGATAAAGTGGAACTCAGCATACGAGAGACACTCAATAATCGCCAAGTTGGTATCAATTTTGATGTGGTCTCCAATCCCGAGTTCCTCAAAGAAGGGGCTGCAGTGAGTGATTGTTTAAAGCCTGATAGAATTATCATTGGCACCACGAATTCCTCAGTGCAAAAGAAAATGAAATTACTCTATGCGCCATTCAATCGTAATCGCGATAGGGTGATTTATATGGATAACCGATCTGCAGAATTAACTAAATATGCTGCCAATTGTATGCTGGCAACAAAAATTTCATTTATGAATGAGATGTCAAATTTAGCCGAAATATTAGGCGCAGATATTGAAGATGTGCGTCAGGGTATTGGCTCTGATCCCCGGATTGGTTATCAATATATTTATCCTGGATGTGGGTATGGTGGCTCCTGTTTTCCCAAAGATGTCAAAGCACTAATCAGAACAGCGCGGGAATATCATTTCACACCGAGTTTATTAGAGTCTGTTGAAAAGGTGAATGATAGACAGAAACATCGTTTGTTTGATTTTCTTTCAGGCTATTTTAAAGGGGATTTATCCGGGAAAGTTTTTGCGGTTTGGGGCTTGTCATTTAAACCCAATACCGATGATATGAGAGAAGCACCAAGCCGAGTGTTGTTAGAAGCACTCTGGCAAGCTGGTGCCAAAACTCAGGCATTTGACCCAAAGGCGATGCCAGAGTGTCAAAGAATTTATCCCGATGAGCAAGGGCTTAAATTAGTGGAGTCTAAAGAACTCGCCTTAGAAAATGCTGATGCCTTGATTATTTGTACCGAGTGGCAACAATTTAGAGCACCTGATTTCCAATTAATATGGGATAAATTGAGCCACCCATTGATCATTGATGGTAGAAATCTGTATTTACCTGAACTGGTGAAACAACTGGGTTTTCATTACTATGGAATCGGTCGTGGTGATAGCTTACATAGAAGGGCTGAGGATAAGCTATGAAATTTCTGATTACGGGCGCAGCAGGGTTTATTGGATTTCATGTTGCACAAAGGCTTTGCACGCTACAACATGAGGTTGTAGGTATTGATAACTTAAATGATTATTATGAGTTCGGCCTTAAAGAATCTCGCCTTGAGCGTTTAAGGCTATTTGAAAATTTCACTTGGAACAAGTTGGATATCTGTGATCAACAAGGAATGGATCAATTATTTAAAAGCCACCAATTTGAACGAGTCATTCATTTAGCTGCACAGGCTGGTGTTCGTTATTCCGTTGAAAATCCGCTGGCTTATGCGCAGTCTAATCTTATGGGATATTTTGTGGTATTGGACTGTTGCAGGAAACATCAAATTCAACACTTGGTATATGCTTCTTCTAGTTCTGTCTACGGGCTGAATAATAAAATTCCCTTCTCGACCTCCGATCCTGTTGAACAACCAGTTTCATTTTATGCGGCCACTAAAAAATCCAATGAGTTAATGGCGCATTCTTATTCTCATATTTATGGATTGCCCACCACAGGATTACGGTTTTTTTCAGTTTATGGCCCTTGGGGGCGGCCAGATATGGCCTATTTTAAATTTACCCGAGCCATGTTAAATGGTGAAGCGATTGATGTATACAATCAGGGTAATTTGAGTCGGGATTTCACCTATATTGACGATATAGTGAATGGTATCGTACATATTCAAAATATCATTCCTACAAAGAGTGAAAACCCATTGGCCGATACAAATAATCAAAGTTCAATACCTTATCGTATCTTCAACATTGGACGTGGAGAGCCCATTAAACTAATGGAGTTTATCTCGGCCATTGAGAAATCTCTGGGGATCAAGGCTCATAAAAATTTTATAGAAATGCAAAATGGTGACCTGTATCGCACCTATGCGGATGTAGAAGAATTTAAGAATGTGACAGGTGTAGTCGCTGAAACTCCATTACAACAGGGAATTGATAATTTTGTAAAATGGTATAAAAGTTATTATCAATAATTATTCACTCAAAAAATAAAGAGAATCTCTAATTTATTTTATGCAAATAGTTCAAGGCAGCCTGATTTTTTGGATCTAGTTTTAGCACCTCTAAGAAGGTCATTTGTGCAGACTCTGTGGCACCAATCTCTAGGTAAACTTGTCCAAGTGCTAACCAGACAGGGATATCCATGGGATTGTTGTTTAAATACTCTGAATAAAGATCAATGGACTTGTCTATTTTATTATTGATTTTTAAAACTTGAGCATAGATCGGTATATAAATCTCCGCTTTTAAGGATAGTTTCATTAATGTACTTTCAGCTTTTTCCATTTGATTAAAATTAAGCGAAAGTGAGGCGAGTTGCTTGAGCATTTCCTCATGTTTGTCTATTTGAATAATTTTTTCTAGTTCCACTAAAGCACCATTTTCATCATTTTCTAATAGAAAGATAAAAGACTGACAGAAGTGCAGGAAGTCAGTTGCATCGTGATTATCTTTCATTTGGTTTAGGGCATTCGCTAATTGATTTAATCCTGCTTTGTTTTGATGTTGATACAAATAAATAATCTTTGCTTTAACACCGCTTAATGGAGACTCTTCCATGATTAATTTTCTTAACTTTGTTTCTGGGTTATTCACAATTTCAAAAAACTGATTTTGGTAATCAAGGAGCTGTTGTTGTGTTTGTTTAGGGAGAGAGGAAAATTTATCAGCATGGTTTTTAACCCAGATATTCGCTCTGCCAATTTGTTGATCAAGTTCCCATTGTTTAAAAATCCTATCAAAATTGGGTTGAAATTTAAGTTCCTCAAGTCTGGATTCAATTCGATAAATACTGGGTTCTAGTAAGTTGATTAAATGATTACAGGTAGAAACATAGGCTTCATAATAAAGTCTTCCAGTCATTTCCATTTTTTCTTCAGACCAAGGTTCAGACGATTCAGCAGGAATGGAGTTGATGAATGCAAATATGCCGAAGGTTTTGATGAATTTAGTCTCATCAGCATATTCTGTTTGAAATTGTTTCTCAATTTTGTCCATTCTAATTTTATTTTTAAAATGACTGTCATCTCGATTGTTTTTTTGAAATAGCGCTTGATTGTAGTGTAAAGCCTGTTTGGCGAGTGTTTTTATTTTGACTATTTTTGCTAATGTATGACGGATCTCTTTCAAAATATTTTGATTATGTTCACCTAAGAATTTATCGCAATTTTCTGGAAGCAGGTGCAGTATTTCTTGAAAATATTGTTCTGAATTAACGAGGTTGAGTTCATTTCTATTTTTATAATCAATGCCTTTAATCCTAGCTGCACTGGAGGAAATGTTTACAATGGGAATGTTTTTATTCTGAGCAAACTCAGCTAATTCTTCCATTGCTTGTATGGCGAAAATAAGCTGAATACAGGTTTCTGCCATGTTACCCTGATAGGTTTCAACCCATTGACCATTATTGCCTAATTTAGGGCCGTGATTGGCTTCATCAGTGTCTTTGGTGTGGGTATAACCCGATTCAGAATAACAAAGATCAATACCAGCTAACACAATCGTCTCAAAACCAAATTCAATAGCACAAGCCATCGCTGCTTGAGTGACCGTAGGCCCTATTGAGCGAATATTTTTTTCATTCAGTTTTGACTTCCATGGGAATCGTTCTCCAAGGTAGAGATGTTTTCCATGCCATTGTGAGATTAATTGTGAAGAGACATGATAAGCGTGAATGAAGATCACCTCTTCGTTTAAATGAAAAATATCTTTGCACATATCAAAACATAAATCTTGTGGGTCGATGGCAAAAATAAAATGTGGAGTAATGTTTAAATTTATCAACTTACGACAAATTCTTGATGCAGCCATAATAATAAGCTTATCTTTGTTTTTATCAATCCAATCAATGTGATGGTCTAAAGAGGGGCCTCCCCCTAACAGTATGCAAGTTTTTCCTTGAAATTTATCGGCTAATAATTGTGCAGGATGGGTTAATTCAGAGATATTATGTAGACTTTTAATAATAAAGGGTTCACTGCCTAATTGCGCTTTTGTGATAAAAATATTATTTTGTAGCGCTATTTCTACCTGATTTGAGAGATCATTATATGCTTGAAAATATGCATCGACAGCAGCAATTGACTTATAAAACTTTACGCTATCTTTATAGATGTATTGCTCTATTTGCATATCACTGGCACATTGTTCCCATTGTTCCGGCGTGCAAATAGCGAGAGTTTTTGTCGCTTGAAAATCAGCAAGTTGTGGTGTGTTTGTAACGATAGCCTCTATGAGTTGAGGATGCTCAATAAATAAATAGCGAGCACCTTCACTCAATCCTTTATGGATTAAATAGTTGATCAATAAACCCGAATCAGTCCCTATAAACACATAAAAATTGTTTTTTCCAAACAGCTTTTGCTTAAAGTGTTTGCTAAATACCGTATGGCTATCATTTTGTTGAAATAGTTCACCATTGACGGAGTGAAGATATTGTTCATTATAGGCATTTATTAAATATCTTTCGTAATTGATAGGGGGTGATTCAGTCATTTTTAGCCGCATAAATTATTTTGATAAGTTAAGTGTAGCTAAAACTATGCCAAAAAGATTGAATAACAAAGATTTTTTTCATCCATCAACTTGATAGGTTCTTTGGTCTTTTTAGCAGAGTATTATTAGATGATTTTTTTTCGTGTATGGACTTGAGTTGGAATAAAACCTAGCGATTGCCAAAATTTTAATGCATTTATATTATTAGGTTCATAACTTACATCGCAGAAGGGGATCTGATGTTCAGCAAAGGCAGCCATCATCTCATTCACTAATAATGTCGCTATGCCTGTGCGTCGATACTCTGGTTCTATCCAAATGGCTTGTATAATACCTTTGAAAGCAATATCTGTTATATTTTGTGGTTGAAATTCAATCATGCCCAAAACAAATCCACAGTAGGTGTGCGATTTTTCAGCGATGATGATTAACGAGGAGGGAGTATTGGTAATATCTTGCAGCCATTTTTCAAGATCATTTTTAAAATTCGCTGGTTTTGGTAACGAATTTCCTGAAAGGCGCTCTGTTTCATCAATAGCCAACAATCCTTTAATGACTTTTTCGAAGTCTTTAGATTGGTACTCTCTAATGGAAAAGGCGTTACTTGTTGGCAACTTCTTGGTAGGCTGAGGAAGCCTTTTTCTGTAGTTTTAATTGGATAAATTGAGCCATTGAATTACTTTTTGATTCTTTGGCAAATTGTTGGATAAGTGCATCTGTTTTAAATATTTGGTCTGACACCTGTTGTATTTTTTGTTGATTTTCTGAATTTTTATGGTTGTTTTTGAATAAATCTTGCAGTAATTGCTGACGTTTTTGGGCTAAGCTGTTCGCGTCATCCCATTCTTTTGCTTTAGCGAGTTCTAACATTTTACTATTCAGAGACTCGATCTCATTTATCGTCTGTTGTAGTTGCAAAATAGATCCTATATCGAAAAGAGAATTTGGTTATATATGGATTAATGTTTGGCCGTTTCTTCAATACCATCCCAGCCTGTTTTTACTTCTAACATCAATTTACTCACTTCATCTAGGCCATTAATATCATTATTTCTATTGGATTCAAAGAGGCGGAACCCCATGTATTCATATAAAGAATCTAGGTTTGCTGATATTTCACCACCCGCTTTCATATTCAAGCTTGAACGCAATCCGCCAATGATGGAAATAGCACTACTAATATCTTTTCCTTTACCTATAACATCACCGCGCTCCATCAGCCCTTTGGCGCTATGGATTCTTTCGAGTGCTCCATTGATTAGCATCTGTATTAAGCGATGCGGGCTGGCGCCCTCAACACCGCTTTGATTGCCTATGGACTTATATTTTGCTGCACCAGTTGAAATCATATCGAACCTCTAAATGTAGTGATAGTTATGTGAATGCATTGAATAGCTTGTTTGCCTGCACCCTGTAGTTGTACCGACTCAGTTAGACTGATTCAGCGAACTGAGTTGTTGTGTTAAAAAATCGCCAGTTGATTTTAGCTGACCAATAAGCGCATCCATTGCGCCAAATTGTTTTCTAAGCCTTACTTCAATAGCTGCCAACCTATCGGATAATTCAATTCTTCCATCATCAACAGCTCGTTGTTGTTCATCTAAAGATGACTTAGTTGTGACCAAAATACCAGTCAATGGTTGAATATATTGATCGACTATAGATTCTAGGGAGACAGCAACGCCGTCAGAGGCGGCAAAAATATTACCTACATCATTGAAGTTATTGGCGATAGCCGCATCGAATTTGGTATTGTCTATTTCCAGTAAACCATCCTGTTGAGTAATATTAATACCCAGCTGAGCAAGACCATTTAGCGATCCAGTAATACTAGCCACGGGGTTTAAGGCTGTTGTACTCAGTTGCCTACTGAGGCTACGCAATGTGCTATTTCCATTTAATAAGCCGACAGAATTCGTAGACGATGCGCCCAAATCATTTCTGACCTTAGCTAATTCATTATAGGCAGTTACAAAGTCAGTAATCGCGGTCTTGGCTCCATCTGTGTCTAAGCTAACAGATACATCAACGGGGGATCCAACCGTTGTGGCCTTGACTGCTGTAATTGTGGTTCCTGGTACAGCATTGGTGAAAACATTGGTTGAGTTGGTGATAGTCAGGTTATTCACCTTAATTTGGGCGTCATCTGCAGCCTGAGTGGTGGTGAGCGTGGTGGAAATGCTATCTAAAGAAGCATTATCATTCGTAATCACAAGTGAATTTGCACTACCAGTGATGTTCGAATCAAAAACTAACTGAGTACCTGTATCGCTATTGATAATGTTGACATTGACGCCGAAGTTGTCAGTAGCTGTATTAATCTTATTCTGAATATCTGTTAATGTGTCCGTGCCTAGCACGCTGATATTGAAAGTATTTGTGCCGGCAGTGAGTGTTAAATTACCACTACCCACAGTATCTGTACTTGCACCAAATATGCCAGATTGTAATTGAGTTCCTTTGGCTGTTTTGACAACATCAATTGCGAAATTAGCTGGGGTTGCTGTACTAGATGCGCTAATGGTAACCGAGGTTTCATCGGAGGATGTGGCTACTCTTTGTGAAAAATCACTTAGCTCATTGACTTTTCCTAGCGCTGTTTTAAAAGTAGAGAGAGCTGAGCTAAGGGTGCCAAAACCCGATATGCTGGATTGAATCGTATTTTCTTGGCGATTTAAACTGCTGGTTTTTGCAGCGCCTTCAGCAGTGACAAGAGCCTTGACGATTGAGTCAATATCAAGACTCGAGCCTAAACCCGATAATGTGATAAGTCCCATAAGTTTCTCCAGTCAATATACCTAATAAAATTTAAAAACCAATCATTCAAAACAAAATACTCAATATAATTAATTTGGTTTTTTGATAACGCTGCATTTATTTTAGATAAAGCAAACTCCTTCAACAAAAAATAAGTTGAATTTTATTGTCGTTTTCATGGTCCATGATTAAGCATAGACCATGGATTCTAATTTTACACTTGCCTTTTTAACAACAATCCAGAGACATTCTCTTTATTATTAGATTCATGCAAGGAATCTGCCAACTCCTTAAGACGAATACCCAATTGAACGATTTCTTCTGAGGGTATTTGTTTCACTGTTTCACCAGTACTCCTATCTATCACGGTGATGACTGTTCTTCCAGAACTTTCTTCCACCTTAAACTCCAGACTTCTATTAATTTGCTGGGGTTGTTGTTGGAGTTGAACCACTACATCTTGAGCTTCTGCAAGCGTTGCATTTTGTTGATCAGTAATGTTAGCTGCAGTATTTTGCCTTAAGTTTTTGTCCGTCACATTGATAGTGGCAATATTTTGCCCTGTAACGGGAGTTTTATTACTTAGAGTAGAGCTTGATGTACTTGGTTTAGAAGCAGATGTATTCGTATTTGAAACAGTTTGCTGAAAGCTGGCTTTACTATTGTTTGGAGCAGGCGTTGGCTTCGAATCAGATAAACGATTAAGACTTGCTGGCGTTAATGATGAATTAATATTCATTATCTTATCCTCTTTTAGTTCAATCTGAAAACTGGAAAAAAATTCCAGTTTTCAGTGTTCTAAGAACTAAGTTGAAGAGATTATCGTAGTAATGACAATACTGATTGAGACGATGCATTCGCCTGAGACAATATTGATAAACCAGCCTGTTGCAAGATCTGATTTTTAGCTAGGTTAGCGGATTCATCCGCGAAATCAGCATCACGAATACGTGCTCTTGCTGACGATACGTTCTCAGAAATATTTGACAAGTTATTTAAGGTAGAACTTAAACGGTTCTGGAACGCACCCAAGTTACCACGAGTGGCGTCTACAGAAGCAATAGCCAAGTCAATTTTTCCGATAGAAGTTTGTGCACCAGCGACAGAGGAAACTGACAAGCCACTGACGCCAAGGGTTCCAGCTGAACGATTAGAAATTGATACTGAAATGGTCTGATTGGCTTCCGCACCTACTTGGAACTTAACGGCTGTAAACCCGCCAGATAACAAATTGGTAGTGCCAAAAGATGTATCAGATGCAATACGGTTAATTTCAGATGTTAGTGCTGTCACCTCAGCCTGAATAGTGACACGGTCGGCAGTTGAGTTACTACCATTGGCAGATTGAAGTGCCAAGGTTCTCATACGTTGAAGAATGTTGGTGGTTTCATTCAACGCGCCCTCAGCAACCTGTGCCAAAGATATGCCGTCATTAGCGTTTCTTTGGGCTTGGTTTAGACCATTAATTTGAGATGTTAATCTATCAGAAATTTGAAGTCCTGCAGCGTCATCCTTTGCACTGTTAATTCTTAAGCCTGAAGATAGTCTTTGTAACGAAACGCCCAATGCATTATTGGAGCCAGTTAAGTTTCTTTGTGCATTCAATGATGACACGTTGGTTTGGATAAAGTTTGCCATGATAGGTCTCTCCTAAGTCTTTGATGCACTCGATTTACTATAAACCTGGTGCTTACAAAGTGATGGAATTCACAAGAAAAACGGGAATTAATCTTGCGGTACGATCAAGTTATCGGCATCCAAGAAAATACCTTTAGTGTATTTTTGCAAATTTAGTGATTTATTTTTAGCTTATTTTAGAGGAGGGGAGGCGTTTATTTTGATGGGGATGATAAAAGTTGGCATATATTGTGCTTTGTTTTGAGGGTCACATTGAGCGTTTCTTTCAAGCCATGATAGGTCGCGGTGACAATCCGACAGTTGCAGCTGTCGGGTCGTACTCAAGATGCGGGAACATCGGGAGTGCAATTCTAGGGGTTTGGGAAACCAGGCCCCTTACCTTTTTTTATAGCTTCTTTATTTATAACCTATTATCTTATTGTCGTAACAAACTCAAAACTGATTGAGAGCTGGCATTGGCTTGTGACAAAATTGACAATCCAGCTTGCTGTAAGACCTGATTTTTCGCTAAGTTGGCTGATTCTGTCGCGAAATCAGCATCTCGAATTCGCGCTCGCGCTGCAGATACGTTTTCGGCAATATTGGCCAAGTTGGCGATGGTGGAGGTGAGTCGATTTTGGAAGGCACCTAATGCCCCTCGAGTGCTATCAACTAAAGCGATAGCTGTATCAACCTTGCCAATGGTCGCCTGTGCATTAGTCACTGAAGAGACGGATAATCCACTGACACCTATTGCTCCAGCTGTTCTGCTAGAGATTTTAATGGTAATCGTTTGATTGGCTTCTGCGCCTACTTGGAAAGCCGTTCCTGCTCCAAAACCACCAGATAATAAGTTTGTAGTACCAAAAGAGGTATCATTGGCAATACGATCAATTTCAGATACCAGAGCACCAACTTCCGCTTGAATAGTGATTCGGTCAGCTGTTGAATTCGAACCGTTGGCCGATTGAATTGCTAATGTTCGTATACGTTGCAAAATATTGGTGGTTTCATTTAATGCACCTTCAGCGACTTGTGCCAAAGAAATACCATCGTTAGCATTTCTTTGAGCCTGCGTAAGTC
This sequence comes from Gammaproteobacteria bacterium CG22_combo_CG10-13_8_21_14_all_40_8, assembly GCA_002770795.1. Taxonomy (GTDB): domain Bacteria; phylum Pseudomonadota; class Gammaproteobacteria; order Enterobacterales; genus 21-14-all-40-8. The sequence goes on from PCTP01000180.1 coordinate 11,313, forward strand.
CATTGATCTGAGACGTTAATCGGTTAGAAATTTGTAACCCAGCCGCATCGTCCTTTGCACTGTTGATTCTTAGACCGGATGAAAGTCTTTGTAATGCAACACCTAAAGAGTCATTTGATTTAGTTAAATTTCTTTGTGCATTTAAAGATGACACATTGGTTTGAATAAAGTTGGCCATTTTGTTTCTCCTTCGCCTTCGATGCGCATGGCGCTTACAAAGAACAGGTAGGTTATGTTAATTAAAGTTTAATATTGCCTTCAAGAAATATTCATCGGACAATCCAGCTATCGACACCCATTAAAAACACTTTAGTAAAAAAAATAAAAAAATAAATCCTTTATATTCAATGTGTTAATGATTTAATATGACGGCATTTATTTGCCGGTTGCGGCAACTTTTATGCTGTAACGGCAATTTGACTGTAAAATGAATCTATAAATTTATGCGCTTTTTGGAGGAAATTTGCAGTAAATTTAGTATTTTTATATGAAATGCAGAAAAATCCTTTTATTAATTTCATGTCATATATTTGACGATTTTGAAAGTCTCTGTTAAAACTTAAGGTAACTAATTGTTTTTTTTGAGCTGCTTTATCGATGAACCATATAGAAATGCGTCTTTTGTTGGTAGGGGATAATCAATCAGAAAAACACGATCTTGAGGTTATCCTTAAGTTTGTGGGTGAGTCGTTGGTGAGTGCAACCTCCACAGATTGGAAAAGCAAAGTGGGTGAGAGTCACACGCTTTTGGCCATTTTGCTTTTTGTGCCAGAAAAGTTACCTCAACTCATCGCTCTGTTAGAAGATATGGCTCAATTTGATCAATCTATGCCCGTTATTTTGGTGGGTGAGCCAGATTTAGGCTCACTGCTGACGGAAGAACAGATGAAGCAGGTTGTGGGAATTTTTTCTCAACCTTATAAATATCATCACATTGTGCAAATTCTGCATCATTCTCAAGTGTGCAAAAAAGATAAACATGCGTTTATTCATTCTAAACGGACTACAAAGGTTTTTAGAAGCCTAGTGGGACAATCTAAAGGGATTGCAAAAGTTAGGCAGCTGATCGGACAGGTTGCAGATACAGATGCCAATGTATTGATTTTGGGAGAGTCAGGTACAGGTAAGGAAGTGATTGCTAGAAATTTACATCATTTATCCGCACGTTCTGATAAACCCTTTGTCCCCTTAAACTGTGGCGCTATTCCTGCAGAACTCTTAGAAAGTGAGTTGTTTGGTCACGAAAAAGGTGCATTTACCGGTGCAATAACCAGCCGTCAAGGTCGTTTTGAGTTGGCAGAAGGGGGAACACTTTTCTTAGATGAGATTGGTGACATGCCCATGCCCATGCAGGTTAAACTTCTTAGGGTTCTTCAAGAAAAAACTTTTGAGAGAGTCGGGGGCAATAAAACCATTCAATCGAATGTAAGAATTGTCGCTGCAACCCATCGTGATTTAGAGCAAGCTGTAGAAAATGGAACTTTTCGAGAAGATCTATTTTATCGTTTAAATGTATTTCCCATAGAGGTCACGCCATTACGGGAAAGAAAAGATGACTTAGCGATTTTGATTAGTGAACTCACCACTAGGTTAGAAGCTGAAGGAAGAGGTGCTGTCCGTTTTACTGCGAATGCCATGATTTCTCTTTCACAACACCCTTGGCCAGGCAATGTCCGTGAATTAGCGAACTTGGTGGAGCGTTTAACCATTTTATATCCATTTGCTGTGGTTGGTTTTAAAGAACTTCCCAAAAAATATCGCTACGAAGAAGGTCTTGATGTTCAACCCTTACCCTCATTGGCTGCTGAAATTGAACATGTTTCTCATGAAGTTGAAACCAATAACCATTTTCAAACTCATCTTCCTTCGCAGGGCGTTGATCTTAAGGAATTTCTAATTGGCATTGAAAAAGACTTCATCATCCAAGCGTTGGAGTTGGGCGACTGGGTGGTTGCAAGAGCCGCCGAAAATTTAGGCATGAGGCGCACAACCTTAGTTGAGAAAATGAAAAAATATCAAATCTATAAGGAAGAAGATGCGACATAAATTTGACACAAGAATAAAGTTATATTCTGCATTAACTTTAACTTATTGAATTTAAATGATTAATATTGGTGGCATGTAGTTTGCAATAGAAAAACATCGATTATTCTAGTAGGTGTTTTTCATGGCTGTTTCCATTCAAAGAATTAACTTGCCCACATCGAAGTCCAGAAAAGTTCTCTCTGGCACTTTGCCTGAATCTACTGTGTTGAATTCCCATTCTGTACTGGAACAACTACAAAATGATAATGCTAGCCTTAATTCTGCATTTGAACAGTTTTCCAGACTTGGCAAGGAGATTGTCAAATCCTATTCCTCCATGGAACAGCAAGTTGAAATTCTCAATGAAGAATTGGAATGGGTCACGAATCAAAGAATCAAGGAGTTTGAAGAGAAAAAGGCTTTAGCATCCAGATTGCAACAACTTTTAAATATTTTGCCTTCCGCTGTGATTGTTATTGATGGGAAAGGTCGTATTACACAGGTGAACCCAGTCGCAGAAATGCTCTTGGGCGAAAAGCTAGATAATAAAACCTGGTCTCAGGTGGTTCATGAAAAATTTCAAAATCGTACGGACAATGGTATCGAAACCTCATTAAAAGATGGCACAAGATTACACGTGGCCACTTGCCCCTTATCTTTTGAAAGTGGTCAACTTGTGGTGTTAACTGATGTCACTAGTATGCACAAATTACAGAATATGGTCGTTAGAAATAAGCGCTTGGCCAGTATTGGAAAAGCCATGGCCAGTCTCTCACATCAACTTAGAACCCCATTATCTTCTGCGATGATTTACAGCTCTCATCTTAAAAAAGAAGAGATTGCATACTCTGCAAGAAATGATATGGCAACTAAGCTTCAAAATAGCCTCAACCGAATGAATAGTCAAATTGAAGACATGTTGATGTTTGCTCGGGGAGGTATGGATCAAGCCAAAAGGTTCTCTATCAATGATTGGTGGCAGGAACTCTCAGAACAGCTTGAAGAAATGTCCAAAACCAGATCAATACCCATTCAAATTTCATTGGATTGTTCCTCTAGTGGTTTTTTATATGCGAATTCTAAAGCTTTGACAGAAGCTGTATTGAATTTAGCGGTCAATGCCTGTGATGCGGTTCAATCTGCACCAATTAAAAAACCTCAAGTTAAAGTTCAAGCGAAAATTCAGAAAAAAGAACTGATCATCAAAGTGTCAGACAATGGGACTGGCGTGAGTGAATCAGTGGCCAATGAACTTTTTGATCCTTTTATTAGTTGTAAACCCAAAGGGACTGGACTGGGTTTAGCCATTGTCCAAGCCATTGTGGTTTCTATTGGTGGTAAGATTTGTTGGAGTAACAACACCAGTGCTGGTGCTACTTTCAGCATGGTATTACCTCTGGCAAAGGAATTGCAGAGCAATCCTTATACTGTACAAAGTTGTCAAAAAACTGTCGGCACACAACCCGAGAATTTTTTAACTATGAATGAAGTTGATGTCAATCAGGGATTTCAAGAGGAGCAAAAAATATGAGTCAATCAACCGTGTTATTAGTGGAAGATGATGAGAGTCTCAGAGAGGCGCTTAGCACCACCTTAACCATGGCCGGTTACCATACAGTTGAGGCTGAAAATGGCAAATCAGCTCTCGCTTCTATCCAACATAATCAACCAGATATTATTATTAGTGATGTCAATATGGATGGTATGGATGGTAATGAGTTTTTAAAAGCTATCCGTATGAAAAGTCGAGATATCCCCTTCTTGTTAATGACCGCATTTGGAAGTGTGAGTGGAGCCGTGGATGCGATGCGTCAAGGCGCTACGGATTATTTACAAAAGCCTTTCACCCCAGAGTTAATGTTAAACCTCATTCATCGATATATTAAAGTAGACACCAGCACCAACGAGCCAATTGTTGCTGATCCCAAAAGCCAACAGTTATTTCAAATGGCTCATAAAGTTGCAAATACCGATGCCTCTGTTTTACTAACTGGCCCTAGCGGTGCTGGTAAAGAGGTCATGGCGAAATATATCCACAAACACTCACCTCGTTGTGAAGCGCCATTTGTGGCGATTAATTGTGCGGCTATTCCTGAAAACATGTTAGAGGCTACCTTGTTTGGTTATGAGAAAGGTGCTTTTACAGGCGCTTATCAGTCCTCATCTGGTAAGTTTGAGCAAGCTCAGAATGGCACTATTTTATTGGATGAAATTTCGGAAATGGATTTGGGATTACAAGCTAAATTGTTAAGAGTTTTGCAAGAAAAAGAAGTGGAAAGACTCGGTGCTAAAAAAAACATTCAATTGAATGTCAGAGTCTTGGCAACCTCTAACAGAGACTTAACTCAAGAAGTTAAATTAGGAAGGTTTCGAGAAGATTTATTCTATCGTTTGAATGTATTTCCTCTTCAATGTCTGGCATTGAAAGAAAGGCCATTAGATATAGCACCTATTGCTGAGTTTGTTTTGGATAAATTAGCCAATCAATTGGGGCAAAAAACACCCAAAATTAGCAATGAAGCGATGATGAGAATTAAACGTCATGGCTGGCCAGGTAATGTTAGAGAGTTACAAAATGTGATGCAACGAGCTTTGATTATGCATCATGATGAATATATCCAAATCGGCGATTTACATATAGATGATAATCAGCCAAATACATTCATGCCTAAATCTAACCATTCACATGACGCCCAAGATAAACTGGGAAAAAGTGTACAGAGCCACGAGTTTCAGGTGATTATAGATGCTTTAGAGCAAAATGGTGGTAATAGAGGTATTGTGGCTAAAGTGTTAGGTGTGAGTCCAAGAACTTTGCGCTATAAACTGGCTAAAATGCGTGAAGCAGGATTGGAGGTTGCCTAGATGAACACCATTAATAGTGCGCGTTTATTGGCAGAAATGAACCGTATGGCTCAGTCTGCAGATTTACGTCCACACAGATTAAACCCTACGCAAGATTTCCAGCCTTCACAGGCGGTACATCCTTCTGAATTTGGGACTTTATTGATTAATGCATTAGGTAAAGTGAATGACTTATCCATGACGGCCGGAGATTTATCGAATCGATTAGTACAAGGCGATCCAGATGTAAGTCTTGCAGAGACAATGATCGCAGGGCAAAAAGCCAGTGTTGCTTTTGAAGCTACCTTGCAAGTTCGGAATAAATTAGTACAGGCTTATCAAGACATCATGAATATGACCATTTAATTTTCCTTTAATGGTTGATTAAGAGAGTAAGAGGAGCATTATTGTGGCAGAAACAGTTTCAACAGGCAGTGCATCATCTGGACTTATTACTGGAATGGAGAATTTATCCTTATTTAAACAAGTCGGTTTAATGTTGGGCTTGGCCGTGAGCGTTGCACTTGGGGTAGTCACTGTGCTTTGGGGACAGAGCTCAGAAATGCGTGTCCTGAATGATATTGAAAAACAGTCCATCTCTGATGCGATTACCTATCTCGATCAAAACCAAATTGACTACAAATTAAACTCAGATGGAAACCTGCTAGTACCTCAAGATAAGTATCAAAAAATTGAGATTGAGCTAACCTCACAAGGCTTAGTGAATGCTGGTGGGGATGATTTCCTGCGTAAAGATTCAGGATTTGGGGTGAGCCAACGTTTGGAAAGAGCCAGGTTGGTGCGCAGTCAAGAAAATCAACTCGCCAATACGATTGCACAGTTCTCAGGCATTAAAGCAGTACAGGTACATTTGGCGATACCCAGAGAAGTAAGTTTCGTTTCCAGCAATAATAAAGCCAGCGCTTCAGTGGTGTTATCTTTGTATGGACGTAATAAGTTAGACAATGAACAGGCTAAATCCATTGTCGATTTAGTCGCGGCTTCGATCCCTCGCCTGGATTCAAAAGATGTATCTGTCACTGATCAATATGGTCGTCTCTATCATTCCGCTTCTATGTCCGATGATGAAAGAGAGTCAGAAAAAGAATTAAACGCTGAGCTGGTTCGTCAACAAAAACTCACCTCAAAAATTCAAACGCTATTAACCCCGATTCTTGGGCCAGAGAATTTTACTGTTCAAGTGAATGTGGATATGGATTTTGTGCATAATGAACAAACCCAAAAAATGTTTAATCCTAAATTATCGGCGCTAACCAGCGAGAAGACCCTGGAAACCTCAAATGAGGCCAATGGTGATGGGGGTGTCTCGGGCGCATTGAGCAATCAACCTCCTGCAGCCTCTACCGTCAATCAAAATAATTTGAACAACCTTATTGGCGGCCTTGCCGGAGGAACCAACAGCAAACATGTAGAAGCAGAAAGATATTATGATATTGATACCACCATTAGTCATACCAGACAACAAACTGGCGTTGTGAAAAAAATCAGCGTGTCATTAGGATTGAACTTTATGGACGACCCAGCGAACCCAGGTACTCTAATCCCACGTACACAGACAGATGTGGATAGAATTCAACGATTAGTACAAGGTGTTATTGGATATGAACAAGCAAGAGGCGATGTGGTGATGATTGACTCTTTTGCCTTTATCCAAAAAGATATTGTGGTTGAACCCCAGCCTCTCCAATTTTATGAACAACCTTTATTTGTGTCTTTGCAACGTCCAGTTTCGGCAATTATCGGTATATTTTTGTTGATATTTGGTTTGCTGAGACCCATTATGAAGAAGTTATCAACGCCACAACAAAACTTAGAAAGAATGTCTGATCCCATGATGATGGGGATGAACAGTGGTCATTCAATGGGTGGATCCGAAGCTGCAATGATGAACGGACCAGATTCAACAGATTTACTGATGGCTCCAGCCTCTAAAGAACTTGAACAGGTGGTGAGAGCAAAAAAAGTGGTAGGTGACGACCCTAAAATGGTCGCAGCTTTGGTTCAAAATTGGATAGCAGAAGATGAGTGATGCAAAAGCCGTAGCAGTGAATAAAGAAATGAGTGGCCTGTCTCGGGCTGCCGTGTTGTTGTTGAGCTTGGGTGAACTGAATGCAGCAGAAGTGCTTAAGCATCTGGGACCCAAAGAGGTTCAACGCATTGGTATTGCCATGGCCTCACAAAGAAATATTTCTAAAGATAACGTGATTTCGGTTCTTGATCACTTTTTGGAATCTATCGAAGGCGGAACAGGTTTGGGCATAGGCTCTGATGAGTATATTCGAGCCACCTTAAAACAAGCATTAGGCGGTGATAAAGCCGATGCTGTGATAGATCGAATTCTGCTTGGTGCAACCACTAAGGGATTAGATACCTTAAAATGGATGGATCCTAGAGGGGTCGCAGATATTATTCGCTTTGAACACCCCCAAATTCAATCAATTGTACTCAGTTATCTCGATCCTGATCAAGCGGCACAAGTACTACCCCATCTTCCAGAAAACACCCAAATGGATCTCATTATGCGAGTGGCTGCATTAGAGTCTGTGCAACCAGCTGCCTTGCAAGAGCTCAATGATATTATGGAGCGTCAATTCTCTGGCGGAACTGGTTCCAAGTCTAAAAAAATCGGTGGCATTAAAAAGACTGCAGATATTATGAACTATTTAGACAGCGCCATTGAGAGTCGTTTAATGGAATCCATTAAAGATGCCGATGAAGATTTAGGTCAAGAAATTGCAGATTTAATGTTTGTATTCGATAACTTGGCAGAAGTCGATGATCGCGGTGTCCAAGCCATTCTGCGTGAAGTTTCCACTGATGTGTTAGTGCTAGCATTGAAAGGCGCAGATGATGAAGTCCAAGAAAAAATCTTTAAAAACATGTCGAAAAGAGCCAGCGAGTTGCTCAGAGACGACTTAGAGGCCATGGGACCTGTCAAACTGTCCGAAGTAGAAGCCGCTCAAAAAGAAATTCTTACCGTGGCAAGAAGAATGGCAGATGCTGGTGAAATTGTTCTGGGTGGCTCAGGCGAAGAGATGGTCTAAGAGCCAGCGCAAGAATAGCAATAAGTTTGTCTATTCTCTTACAGGCTTCTCGTTTTAAAAGAGGGTATCAATGAAAGACAAAGCCTTTATCAAAGCAGAAGATGTGATC
>PCTP01000180.1:19368-22011 GCA_002770795.1 Gammaproteobacteria bacterium CG22_combo_CG10-13_8_21_14_all_40_8
ATGAAAGGTGCTATTGTTAATAATAATCAAAGAGATGCCGCCAGAGAGCGTCAGCAGAAACAACAAAGTGAACAACAAAATAGACTCTCGGTTGAACAATTAGAAAAAATCAGACAACAAGCTTACGATGAAGGCTATCAACAAGGCTTAGAAGAAGGCAAAAACACCTTTCTACAGCAAAGTACCCCCTTCATAGAACAGTTTGAAACATTGCTTTTATCCTTTAAAGACCCCTTAGAATTACTGGATGAAAATCTGGAAAATCAATTGGTCAATCTCTGTTTACTCATCAGCAAAGAGGTTATTCGAAAAGAAGTGACCACTTCCCCACAAACCATCTTGCAAGCCGTTCAAGAAGGTTTAGCGTTATTGCCTAAATCCGAAGACCGAGTGAGGATCAGACTGCATCCAGATGATGCCAGTTGTGTTAGAAAGGTTTATCATGAAAAATCGCCACAAAACTGTTTAATACAAGAAGATAGCAGCCTTAGCCAAGGCGGTTGTTTTTTAGAAGTTAAATCTTCCACCATCAATGCCACTATTGAACAAAAAATCTTAAAAGCCACCCAGTCATTATTACAACTCAATAGCCAAGAGACGTCGAGTCATGCTAATGACCAGTGATTTACGCAGACAGAAAATTTTAGATAACTTGATACAAAGTGGTTCGAGAGTCCATCAAAACGAGCCCTATGTAGTAGAAGGTCGGCTAACACGCATGGTGGGTTTGGCACTAGAAGCAGAAGGTTGTGAAATCCCAGTGGGTGGGCGTTGTGAAGTGATTACTTCAGATGGTAAAGCTCATATAGCAGAAGTGGTTGGTTTTAGTGGAGATAAAATTTTCTTAATGCCTAGTGGAGAAATTCAAGGCTTAAGCCCCGGCGCGAGAGTGAGGCCCGTAAAAGATTTTGTGGGCGTTTGGGGCGATAAAAAATTATTAGGACGAATCTTGGATGGAAATGGCGAGCCTATTGATGGTGGCCCGCCTTTAGAGAAGACCAAAGCCATGGGCTTGGAAGGCATTCCAATTAACCCATTAAGAAGACACCCCATTGACACACCATTAGATGTGGGGGTGCGTGCAATTAACGCCATGTTAACGGTAGGAAGAGGCCAAAGGATGGGACTTTTTGCGGGATCGGGTGTGGGTAAGAGTGTGCTCTTAGGTATGATGACCAAATTCACTGAAGCCGAAGTGATCGTGGTTGGATTGATTGGTGAAAGGGGGCGCGAAGTTAAAGAATTTATTGATCATATTTTGGGTAAAGAGGGTATAAAACGCTCTGTGGTAGTCGCTGTACCCGCCGATCAGCCACCACTCATGCGACTACAAGGTGCTAAAGTAGCAACTTCTATCGCTGAGTATTTTAGAGATGAAGGTAAACAAGTCTTATTATTAATGGATTCACTCACCAGATTTTGCCAAGCACAACGAGAATTGGCTCTAGCCATTGGCGAACCACCAGCAACAAAGGGCTATCCGCCTTCGGTGTTTTCAAAACTACCCAAACTGGTGGAAAGAGCGGGGAATTCAGAACAAGGCGCCGGTTCAATTACGGCTTTTTATACCGTTTTAACTGAGGGTGATGATCAACAAGATCCCATTGCCGATGCGGCTCGTGCTATTTTAGATGGACACATTGTGTTATCCAGAAGCATCGCAGAGCAAGGGCATTATCCCGCAATTGATATAGAAGGCTCCATTAGCCGGGCCATTCAACAAATTGTGGATGTAGAGCATTTAAGAAAAGTGGGTGAGTTAAAAAGAATGTATTCAACTTATCAACAAAACAAAGATTTAATTAGCGTGGGCGCTTATCAAGCGGGCAGCAATCCTTATTTAGATCAAGCCATTGCCATGCATCCACTCATAGACGAGTTTTTACGACAAGATTTTACCGACAAAGTCACCATTGAGGAAAGTATCGAACAGTTATATGATCTACTTTCTACTGAGATTGAGTAACGCTCAAACATGAAAAGCAAAGGAGTTCCATGAGTCGAACCGAACGTTTAAAACCTGTTGTAAAGCTAGCAGGCCATAAAGAAAAAGAATCTGCCTCCGCTTTAGCCAAAGCTCAAGATAAACTTTTGCAAGCCCAAAAAAGACTTCAAGATATTATTGACTATCGTCTAAATTACTCAGAAATGTTACAGGAAAAAGGGAAAAAGAGCATATCAGCCAATGAGTTATGCCGATATCAATCCTTCTTTGCTCAGCTGGATTCTGCATTAATACAACAACAAAATGCCGTACAGCAAGCCGAGTTTAGTGTGCAGGAGCATATCAATAGCTGGACAAAATCAAAAAGGAAACACCAGATGATTGGTAAAATCAGCCAACAAATTCAACAAACTGAGCAAATAGCAAAAGATAAAAACGAACAAAAACAAATGGATGATCAAGCCAGTTTACAGTTTTTCAATAAAAACAAACCCAAAATTTAAACCAAAGGGGAGCCGAGAGGCCTCAATTTTTTACTAAAAAAACCATGAAACTATTGCACTTAACACAAGGGATCGGTATCATCCCCGCCGTTATCCGATAAAAACCTCATTCTAGGACTATAGCTCAGTTGGTTAGAGCGCTACCTTGACATGGTAGAGGTCACCAGTTCGAATCTGGTTAGTCCTACCAAACAA
>PCTP01000180.1:22073-22215 GCA_002770795.1 Gammaproteobacteria bacterium CG22_combo_CG10-13_8_21_14_all_40_8
GTTCAACCTTTTATCAAGACAGAAGATGCGCAGCATCTTCCAACAAAAACAGGTTTTAGACCCCGGCCTTTAGGATGGAATAGTGCAGAGCCGAAGCTTCGCCACTTTCCAGCAACGGCATTCATTGGGAGGCATTCATTGC
>PCTP01000116.1:0-3569 GCA_002770795.1 Gammaproteobacteria bacterium CG22_combo_CG10-13_8_21_14_all_40_8
AAGATGAGAAGAAAGCTAAAAAGTCCAAAACAGCAACGTCTGAGAAGGACCAAAAAACGGCCGTTAAGCCAATTGATATCGCATTTAATCAAATCGAAGATCATACCAAACGTTTAACCGTCAATTCTTCTGACCTGGCTGGAGCTCAACTGACCAAAGAGGGCACCAAGCTCTATTATTTGAGTCAATTTGAAAAAGGGTATGATCTGTGGGTTACAGATTTCAAAGAAAATGAAACCAAAATCCTCATGAAGTTGGGGGCAAAGCACGCTTATTTTGTTTTGGATAAAGAACAGAAAAATGCCTTTGTACTTGCGGATGGAAAGATTAAAAAGATTGAATTGGAGAGCAAAAAAGTTACTCCAGTGGCGTTTAATGCAGAGATGACCATTGATGCAAATTCCGAAAGGAAATATCTGTTCGAACATATTTGGCGTCAAGTTTTAAAGAAGTTTTATGTAGCAGATTTACATGGTGTGGATTGGGCCTTTTATAAAAAAGAGTATGCTATAAAGCTGAATGATATTAACAACAACTTTGATTTTGCCGAGTTAACAGGAGAAATGCTGGGCGAGCTAAATGCATCCCATACGGGAACGCGCTATCGCCCCCATTCCACTATTCACAATTCAACGGCGTCACTAGGTATTTTTCCCGATAACCATTACAGCGGCACAGGGATAAAAATTGCTGAGATTCTTCCTAAAAGCCCTCTAGTTAAAGCAAATTCTAAAGTTGAAGTTGGCGACGTGATTGAAAAAATTGATGGACAGGAGATTTCCTCTAAGCACAACTATTATCCTCTTCTCACTAATAAAGAGGGTGATAGAGTTCTGCTATCGATTTATTCACCTAAAACGAACAAGCGTTGGGATCAGGTGATTCGACCTGTTTCTCAAGGGCAAATGGCTGATTTAAAGTACCATCGCTGGGTACAAGGCCGCAAGGATTTGACTGAAAAACTATCTCATGGGCGTATTGGGTATGTCCATGTCAAGGGGATGAATGACGAGAGCTTTAGAACTGTTTATTCAGAATTATTGGGTAAATTGGTCAACAAAGAAGCGGTGATTGTCGATACCAGATTTAATGGCGGCGGTTGGCTACATGATGACTTGGCTACCTTACTAAGCGGTAAACGCTATATGGATTTTGTTCCTAGAGGTCAGAAAATTGGGAGTGAACCTTTATTCAAATGGTATCGACCCTCTATTGTGGTAATGGGAGAAGGAAATTATTCTGACGCTCATATGTTTCCCTATACTTACAAAGCGTTAAATATTGGTCCCCTGGTGGGAATGCCTGTGCCTGGGACGGGTACAGCTGTTTGGTGGGAAGCTTTACACACAGGCGATTTGATTTTCGGGATCCCACAAGTCGGCATGATCGGTTTGGATGCTAAATATCTAGAAAACCATCAGCTGAATCCAGATTATATGATCGACAATGATCCAGAATCTGTTGCTAATGGTGAAGATAAGCAAATAGAGAAATCGGTTCAAGTGTTATTAGAGAAACTTGATCAGAACAAGTGATAAATTAACTCTTGTAAGTTTCAGTGGCATTTAGACAGCATGTGAATACCACTGAAACCCTCATTTCAAAGCATTTTGAGGTAGCGCTGGTATATATAAGTCCTTATCACCGGATAAACGGTCATTTCGGTTTACCCAATGACTTGCCTAAAAGCTGCTTAATTTGCATAAATGTATTAAGCTAAGAAATATATTCTTGGTTGAGGTTTATTTATGGCAAAATCAATAATTCCCTATTTGCAAAAGCAAAATACTACCTTTAACTGTATCGCTCAAGATACAGTGACCAAACTTCAAGATGCTTATCATATTAAAGACAGTTGTTGGATACGCGCTGTGTTACTTGAAGCCAAAGATGGCTTGGCCATGGCGGTTGTTCCTGCTGATTTTATATTAGATTTTAACCTGTTATCCCATTTAACGAGTAAAAAAATGGAACCTTTGGCTGGATCAAAAGCAAATGCCGTCATGAAGGGGTTTGTTTCTGGTACAAGAATACCTATTCCGGAGTTTTTTAATATCCCAGGTATTATCGAGCAACAGATTGTCAATATGGGTAAAGTCTGGTTTGAAGCAGGTGATGGTGAAAATGTTATAGAAATGAATGCAAAAGATTATATTTCATTATGCCAACAGTCTTTTATGGGAACATTTGCACTTTCAAAGGCGTTTTTGACAACTGGGGGCAATGAAAAAATATCCATACGTCAATTTACCCCCATGAGAATTCAGGAGCGAATTGAAGATATTATCGAGTTACCTTCTATGCCGGGTATTGCCCTAGAGATCCTTAAATTACGTGATGACCGCCATGCAACCCCCAAAATACTGGCACAAATTATTGAAAGAGACCCTAGTTTGAGTGCACAAATTGTGGGTTGGGCTAGTGCTGCTTATTATGGCTATAGAGGACCCATCGATTCTGTAGAAGTTGCCATTAACAATGTGTTGGGTTATGACATGGTGATTAACATGTGTCTGGCGGTTGTTATGGGTAAAACTTTAAATGTACCTGTCGACGGGCCCTTAGGCCTAAGAAACTATTGGCGGCAAGCGATTCTTTGCGCCACCTTAGCTGAAAGGCTCTGTTGTTTAATCCCTTCTCAATTTAGACCCCTCAAAGGATTAGTTTATCTCAGTGGTTTACTACATAACATAGGACATTTGTTATTATCTCATGCTTTCCCACCTCTGAGTTTTGTTGTCAGTCGTTTTATTGAAGCTAACCCTTACATTTCTGTCACGGATATAGAAAAACATGTATTAGGTGTGAGTCATGCCCAAATTGGTTCTTGGTTGTTAACCAGCTGGCATTTACCTGAGCAAATTATTGAAGCCACCCGATGGCATCACCAGGAAGAATATGCCAGCACTTATTCAGCCTATAGCAACCTGATTTTTGTAGCGAACCAAATGATGGGTAAGCTGTTAGTGGGGGATGCTAGACCAGCAGCCATTCCCTTAGCGGTTCTGGATGTGCTAGGCTTATCTCAAAATGAAGTCTCTGGTGTCTGGTTAACTATTTCTCCTCATCTAGATGAACTTGAAGCCCTTGCAGATAGGTTGGCTGCCTAGGAGCCTGTCCGAGAATAGACTAATCTACTGCGGCCAATCAGGCTTGCCCTCGCTACGATCGCTATTCTCGGACAGGCTCCTAGATAATTCAGGTTGGGTTCAGGTTGGGTTCAGTTTCGTTGTATTAATATGAGTTCATAGCATCAGGAATCAGCTTCCTGATATGAAGTTCAATTAACACGAGGATAACAAAATGAAATTCAATCGGTTGGTTCTTATGATGAGTTTAGCTGGATCTGCCTTAGTCGCTACAGAGACTAAGGCTAAAGACCACTCTCAATATGCTTATGCAACAGTGTTAACTTCTGAACCCATAGTTCAAGTTTTTCATACTTCACGCCCTGAAAGAAACTGCTGGCAAACACAACATCTGGTGAGTAATCACCACGAGCATTCTGCAACCGGTACTATTTTTGGTACTTTAGTGGGCGCTGCAATAGGCAATGCTGTCGGGCACAA
>PCTP01000116.1:3596-3880 GCA_002770795.1 Gammaproteobacteria bacterium CG22_combo_CG10-13_8_21_14_all_40_8
CGCTGGTGCTTTACTAGGTGGCTCTATTGGTAGTGACATTTCTCGTGAAAACCGTGGCCGCGACACTCATTCAGAATGGGTGACACAATGTGAAACCACCGACGTTGTATCTGATGAAGAAAGGGTGGTTGGCTATAGAGTGACATATGTTTATAATGGAGAAACTTACATAACTCGTTTAAGTCGAAATCCTGGCAATAGTTTAAAGCTGAGAGTTTCGCTAACACCAGTTGTAGATTAATATTGACTCATACGAAAGAGTTTACTTTTTATTTAGGTGGTTC
>PCTP01000116.1:3890-4032 GCA_002770795.1 Gammaproteobacteria bacterium CG22_combo_CG10-13_8_21_14_all_40_8
TTTTCCTTTATTTCAGGCCTTTTGCAGGGAGTGACGGAATTCCTGCCGGTTTCAAGTTCAGGCCACCTCGTTTTGATCCATCACCTTCTGAAGGTTAAGTCCGACCAGCTTTCTTTCGATCTGCTTTTACATGTGGGAACAT
>PCTP01000116.1:4044-4186 GCA_002770795.1 Gammaproteobacteria bacterium CG22_combo_CG10-13_8_21_14_all_40_8
TTTTGTATTTTCGCCGGGACATCCTGCGCCTTTTCGGGGAAGATAAAAAAACCCTGGAGATGATCATCCTGGCCAATATCCCTTTTTTCATCGGATGCGTTATTTTCAAAGAATATTTTGAAAAGTTTTACGGAAATCCGTT
>PCTP01000131.1:0-4024 GCA_002770795.1 Gammaproteobacteria bacterium CG22_combo_CG10-13_8_21_14_all_40_8
TATCTAATGCATCTAAGACATCATGAAAATTAAGCTGGTTACCAAAACTGAGTTGCATGAGATTTTTATGGGCTTTAAGCACCTGCAAAGCTAACTCATCATCATTAGAATCAATAGGATCTAATATTGAAAAATCTTCTACATTAGCTTCTTCAGAAATTTGAATAATTGAAAAAACTCGATCGAAACAGACGCTTTGTAATAAAACTCTTAAATCATTGTTTTGAATAGATAAGGTAGGAGATGTTTTTTGTTGCTCCCTGGCCTTAATCGCAATTTGCGCCAGCATGCCAAGAGCGGTACTATCTAATAAGGTTGTTTCACTCAAATCCACTAACATTTGATGATTTTCATGGGCTAAAACTGATTTGATAAACTTATCAATGCTAGGACAGTCAGTAAACCGTACCTCTCCAGTGAGTTTTAAGATACAGATATTATCTTGCCATGAATACTGAGCTTTAGATGTCATTGTTGGTTGCCTGGACCTTTTATAAAGAAAATAGTGATGTCATCAGGTAAAGCTTGAGCATGCACTAACCGTAGTTCAGAAACTACAGATTCTACATCCGCTTGTCCAGACTTTGTTAAACTTATTAATTTATTTTCTCTTTCTTCAAGGGAGCAATCTTCTGCCTCAAGCTCTAAAATGCCATCCGAAAACATCGAGATGGTAAAAGGTTTATCTAATTGAACTGTATTCATCTCAAAATTGGCCCAATTAAAAAGACCTATTGGAAAACCTTTATCTTCAATGAAGCCATTTTTTCCACCCATGGATAAAATAGGTCTGGGATAATGACCCGCATTACAATATTTAAGGAGATGCATCTCTTGATCAATAACGCCATAAAATAAGGTCAGGTGTTTACCAACCTTGGCGTTGAGCACCTCTCTATTTAAATAATCGCATAATTCATCAGGTTGTATAATGCATTGATCAGCACTATTTCGATATCTTCTTAATGGATGGTTAATCAAGCTTTTAAGCATCATGGTGACAAAAGCAGAGGCCGAGCCATGACCAGAAATATCAGCAATATAAAATCCAATATAGCGTTCGTCTATTTCAAAGAAATCAAGGAAATCGCCACTTAAATATAAAGAAGGGAAGATGGTATGATCAAAATAATAGCCATTAAAACCAGTCTTTGGACTGGGTAATAATTGAAGTTGCGCCTGACGTCCAGCCTCTTGATCACGTTGTAACTCGTCTAAATTCATCGATAAAATATGATTCGCTTTTTCCAATTCATCTTTGTACTGCTGATTTTCTTTTTCTAGCTTTGCAGCTTTAAGTGCTGATGTAACAGCATGCTCTAACACATGTAGATCTGCGATAGGTTTCACCAAATAGTCGGTCGCCCCTAATCTTAAAGCCTCCACTACATCTTGAATTAATCCAGCGCCAGAAATAACAATAATAGGTATTGTTGCCCCCATCTCGGTTAAATGGCTCAACACTTTCAAACCATCCATATCCGGCATACGCAAATCACATAAAATCAAATCGGGTTGATACTGTTGGTACATTTGCAATCCAGTTAGACCACTATTTGCTTGGAGCACATGGTACCCACTATCTTCCAAATAAGTGGAAAGACTGTCTCGAACCAAATCATCGTCATCAATGGCTAAAATGGTAATTTCATCTTGCTGATTGTCAATATTATGTGTTGTTTCTCTAGTCACGGGCATATTTTTCATGGATTCGGTATGACGATGTCATGGTTATTTAGCGAATTTAAAATTATCACTCGATTTAAAACCTCATAACATTATTTAACTAACTGATCTATATGCGAATTATTCCAACCTCATATAAACCATTGACTGTAACCCTATGTTTCAATACTATCTTAGTAGAGAATGGGCATTTGCGCACATTTCTTTTAAGAGGAGAAGACCATGTTTGATAGAGATTACAGTGAAAAACGCGATTTTAGGCGCATGTCTGTTAATACTCATTTACATTTTAACCTTGCTAACTCGAATGAAACCTTCACTGGCGAAAGCCGTGATATCAGTGGTAGTGGGATATCTTTTTGCACCTCCCAACAAGTACAAGCTGGAGATATACTGAACGTTGTGATCGAATCTGAGCTGTCTAAACTACCTCCATTGGAGATCTGTGTCGAAGTGATTCGAGTCACCAGTGAAAATGAAAATCAGTATTTAATCGCAGCAGAAAGCAAAGCATAACTTTCCCTCATAAAGAGGGCTTTCAGTTAACTTGCTCCAACAAACCACATCCTGATTTGACGTGGTTATAAGTAAACTTCCCTTTAAATATCCACAAGCCATCTATAAAGACCCTATTTTACCTCAACATCATCACAAGCATCTAACGCCTCACAATCCTCATCTAGTAGCCAGGTATCATCTTGTGGAGGATGTCCATCATAAACCTTATACTCTCTGTTTTGTAAGTAAGCATTTTTAATAAAGGTATATTCATCAATGGCTTCTTTCAGTTGACTCTCAAATTCTAAAAAGCTGGCTCTTTTTTCAACCAAATGAATTCCCAAAGATCCATATCTTATATTGGCATCATTCGCATAGGTAAAAGGGTTAAGAAAATGCTCACCAACAATCCCTGGAGCATCTCTGGTGGTAGACGGTCCAAAGAAAGGTAACATCAAATAAGAGCCAGAACCCATTCCCCAATAACCAAAAGTTTGCCCAAAATCTTCATCATGTTTTTCTAATCCCCAAATGGAGGCTACATCAAATAATCCAGCTAGACCAAAAGTGCTATTCACTACAAATCTTAAACCATCAGATCCTGCTTGTTTGCCCTTTGCCTGGAGCACATCGTTCACAGTGGTTACAATATCGTTCAGATTTCCGAAAAAGTTAGAAACACCTTTTTGTACCGGTTTAGGTGTTACAGCCACATAACCCTTGGCGAGGGGTTTAAGGACTGCACGATCAACCCCCTTATTAAATTTATACAAGGATCGATTGAATCCCTCATAGGGATCCTTAGGATCTGAATATTTTGTAGAAGCACAACCTGCGAGAGTAGCTAAAACCAATATACCCATAAATAATCTAAAGATGCTTTCTTTCATGTGGCTTTTCCAGTAAGTTGAAACTTTATTTGTGTTAACGATAATTTTACCCATGAACAAGATTATACATCAAGAATCTGTCCAAGTGCGCTGGGGAGATATGGACGCCCTCAATCATGTTAATAATGCGCAATACTTTAGTTATATGGAACAGGCGCGTGTCGCTTGGCTTTATCAAGTTGTAGGAGATATCTCATCACAGACGACAGGACCTGTACTTGCCAGTACCAGTTGTCAATTTATCAAACCTTTACATTATCCAGATCATATAGACATTAAAATGATCGCCGGACCATTAGGATGCAGCAGCTTGCCACTATATTACGAATTTTTTTCCGAAGAACAATCAGAAATTGTTGCCAAAGGAGAATCTTTATTAGTTTGGTTTGATTTTTTACAAAAGAAATCCTGCGCTATTCCTGAGAATATCAGACAGTGCATTATAGGATAAGTTCCACGCACAGTTCACTTATCAGGACATTGGCATTCATAGCCCCCATTCGAATCTATCGACTGAGGGTAAATTGAAACAGTAATTTAATGCTGTGAGTTTATGAGCACATTCACAACATCAGGATAGGGTTTACTCAGTACATCACTACTGCCTTCATAGTCACCTTCACTGGCAATTGCCGAACCAGTTTTTGACAATCTTGCAGTCACCCTGATTTTCTCAAAATGAGATAATTTCAGCTCAGGTTTCATGGCATCTGCATCAGAAAGAGATATTTTTCCATCAAAATCACGGTATTTCACGCTAAATACCGCAAGAGGCATCCTTGGCCCAGCTTCAGCTTTGGCAAAAACAAATAGAACTTCATCACCAGTCAGGCCTTGTTTGATGTTTTCATCAACGGATAAATGAACCATCAAAGGTTGTTGTGCGCCCTCTACAATTGATGAGGGCGGTTGATTGTCGCCAGAAGAATTAACCTCTGATGGTGTATTTT
>PCTP01000131.1:4042-7971 GCA_002770795.1 Gammaproteobacteria bacterium CG22_combo_CG10-13_8_21_14_all_40_8
GATGGGGATTAATAGGCGCTCCCGCTAACATGCGCTTTGCTTGGGCGATTCTTTCCTTGACCAACGGTGCTACTTTCTCCGAAGGCTTAACAACATTTAAAAAGTCCTCCCAAGCATCTATAGCCAGATTAAAGTCACCCTGTTGATAAGCAGTTATCCCCAAGAAAAAACGCGCGCCTTGGTGGTCAGGGTGCTCTTTAATGACCTTTTGGATGAGCCCAATGGCATGATGTTTTAACTGAGGATCTTCTGCATAGGCCATAGTCTGGGCAAGCTCCAACTGCACTTCGACATTATCCGGATCTAGCTTTCTGGCTTTACTTAATGCATCAATCGCAGGCTGAGTCTCACCCAGTCTTGAATAAACACGGCCATACTCCAACCAAGATTTAACATCATTTGGTTTTAATTCAATCTGTAAACGAATCGCCAATAATAAGCGGTATAAAACTTTAGGATCTTCATTGCTTTTATAGGCTTTCTCTTGCAAGCCCTCGATATAATGGCTATCAGAAAGCACAAACTGACGGATATTTCTTGATTCAGGCACATAACTGGGTTGACCTGTTAGGTGGTAAATCGGCAAAGCTAAACCCGCCATCAAGATCACTAAAACAAGTGCCATCAGTACCGATGGCCGATCATTCATGCTTGATTTTTCTTTCTGGGTAGATTCAAGAGAACTTGTAATTTCAGATTTGATTTCAGACTGAAGCTGCAGGTATTCAGCTTCATCAATATCACCCACAGATTTTCTACGGCGCAGTTCTTTGAGTTCAAATTGATAATTTTGCTTCAGCTGTTGTAAACGATTATCCAAAGAGTGGCTTACTTTCGCTAATGCATCAGATTTTACAAAATAAAAGGGTGGAATCAAAATAGCCAAAACCACGATAAGAAAAACAATGACTATTAAAATCATCATAGAAATTTATCCTCAATTTTTTGATTCTTGAGATCTGATGCTAACGAAGGGTCTAGTACATCTGGGATTTCGTTCTCCCATTGCTCTAGCAACTGCTGTTGTGCCATAGACGAGGCAATAGACTCTTCACTAGCATTGTCTAAGCGGTTTGCTATTTTGTTCTTAGGCTGACGAGATTTCACATAATGAAAAACACCCCATCCCCCCAATAATAATAAAGCAAAGGGGCCATACCAAATAAGCCAAGTGGAAGGTTTCACAGGCGGGTTATAAGAAATAAAGTCTCCATAACGCTGCTTTAAATAGGCGGTGATTTCCTCATTAGACTCGCCCTTTTGTACTTTCTCATAAATAATTTGCTTAAGATCACTCGCTAACCCTGCGTTTGAACCAGCCAAGTTGGCATTTTGGCATTTGGGGCAGCGCATTTCTTCGATCAACTTTAAAAAGCGTTTCTCTTTGGTTGAATCCTCAAAAGGGTAGACTTCAATACCAGCAACTGCATGATGCTGAGGGAAAAACAGTCCTATCATCAATCCTAACAACAAGGCACTTAAAAGTGATGTTTTCATTTTGTCACCTCAGCGGGTAATAACTTGGGTTTAAGAATGCTTTCCCAGACCCCTTCAGTGACTACGCCAACATGGCGATAAACTATCTTATTATCTTTATCAATAACGAAAGTCTCAGGGGCACCATAAACACCTAAATCAATCCCTAAACGACCATTCTCATCCACAATAATGCCCTGGTATGGATTTCCCTGATCTTGGATGTACTTTAAAGCATCTGCCCTTTGATCTTTGTAATTAATGCCATAAATTTGTACACCCTGTATGGCAGAGAGTTTCATCAAGAAAGGATGCTCATGATAACAAGAAGGACACCAGCTGGCCCATACATTCAGTAGAGCAGGTCCATGAATGTCTTTATCCGTAATAATCACATCAGGTTTCATTAAAAGAGGTTTAGAAAACTCTGGGATTTTTTGTCCGATCAATTGTGATTCCAGCAAAGTGGGATCCTGACCCAGCTCTGAATAGAGTAATAAGGTCAATCCCACAAACAGAGTCAAAGGTAACAAATATAACACCAGCCTTTTTGATTGAACCATTAGATAGGCTCCATTGAAGTCGAATCGTCTTTAGATCCTAACCATTGAGATTTCAGTTTTTTCCTATAACGACGATCACTCACCGCGAATAAACCACCTAATGCCATCAGTAATGCACCAAACCAAATACAGCGGACGAAAGGTTTTACATAGATCCTAACCGCCCAATCTTGGCCCTCTGGTAATTGTTCACCCAGAGCAACATAGAGATCTCGAGATAAGGCTGGATCGATTGCCGCTTCAGTCATCCATTGTCCAGAAGCATGATAGCGACGTTTTTCAGGTTGTAAATTAGCCACAAAATCACCATGGTGAGAAACGATGAATAAACCTCGAATCCCATCATAATTAGAGCCACGAAACTCCTGCACGCCCTCAAACTTAAAATCATATCCAGCCACATTGACTTGGTGGTTTGGAGAAACGCGAAGGTTTTCTTCCACACTCAGATGTGAGGATAAAACCACACCCAAAACAGCAAAAGCCAAACCAATATGCGCTAAATGCATGCCATAAAAACTATTGGGCATTTTTTTGAATTTGAAACTATTGTGAGATTTAGACTTTTGTAGCAAATCTTGGCTTACCAAGAAAATAAGCCATACCACTAAAAATACCCCAAGGAAAATTTGTAATTTATCAGTCAATAGTTGCTGACTTTGTAACAAGGCCGTTATTCCGCCCAGGATGAGAGCAAAAATTGCAGCCAATAAACTCTGCTTACCAAGTTGTTGTTTAGAATACTGGCGCCAATTCACAATCGGCCCTAATCCCACCAAAAACACTAAAGGCGTCATCAGCACGGTGAATATCAAATTAAAATAGGGTGCACCTACAGAAATTTTTCCCCAATCAAATACTTCAGCAAAGATTGGGAACAAGGTACCCATTAGAATCATAATGGCAGAAACCGTTAATAATAAGTTATTAATCAGTAACAGCAGCTCTTTAGAAAACCAATCAAACCAGCCTGACACTGAAACTGAAGAGGCTCTAAATGCAAATAATACTAAGGATGAACCGATCACTATTCCTAAGAAGCTTAAAATGAAAGCTCCTCGAACTGGGTCATTGGCAAAGGCATGAACGGAGGTCAACACACCAGAACGCACTAAGAATGTGCCTAATAAACTAAAACTAAACGCGGCTATCGACAACAAAATAGTCCAAGCTTTAAAAACACCACGCTTTTCTGTTGCGGCTAATGAATGCAATAAGGCTGTACCGATCAACCAAGGCATAAATGAAGCATTTTCAACGGGATCCCAAAACCACCAACCGCCCCAACCTAATTCGTAATAAGCCCACCAACTGCCTAAAGCTACTCCAGAGGTTAAAAATATCCAGGCACCCAATGTCCATGGTCGCACCCATTTCGCCCAAAGAGAATCTATTTGGCCTTCTATTAGCGCAGTAATGGCAAAGGCAAAGGCCACGGCAAATCCCACATAGCCCATATACAACATGGGTGGGTGTATAACCATACCGAAATCTTGTAACAATGGATTTAAATCTGCGCCATCTAAGGGAAAATTAGGTAAAACTCTCGCGAATGGATTCGAGGTAAAAATAATGAAACTCAAGAATCCCACACTCAGTCCACCCAAAATAGCCAGCACTCTAGCTCGAGTGATTGCAGGTAGATTTTGACTCATTAAGGTCACGGCTAATGACCAAACATTGAGCATGAAGATCCAAAGCAGCAAAGCACCCTCATGTCCTCCCCATGTAGCCGCGAGGCGATAAGCAAGGGGTAGGGTACGATAAGAATGACTAGCAACAAATTGCACTGAAAAGTCGTTGGCATAAAATGACCAACTTAAACTGACAAAAGCAATGGCCACAAATATAAACTGGCCAATTGTTGCTGGCCCAGCAACTAATATCCAA
>PCTP01000131.1:7997-12395 GCA_002770795.1 Gammaproteobacteria bacterium CG22_combo_CG10-13_8_21_14_all_40_8
TAATGGCACAAAAAATTGTACCAAGGCAATTGCCAAAGCAAAGGATAGTGCTAAATTACCAATTTCTGGGATCATTCTTATTGTCCTTTTCGGGCTTTAGCTTCTGCTTCTGCCTTTTTAATGGCTTCTGCAACTTCAGGTGACATATAGGTTTCATCATGTTTGGCCAGCACTTCAGTCGCTTCAAACAATCCGTCTTTCCTTAAATGCCCCATACTGATAATACCCTGACCTTCTCTAAATAAATCAGGCAGAATGCCTTCAAAAGTTACAGGGATGGTCTCGGCATTATCGGTGATCTTAAATTGAATCTTCAGGCTCTTAGGATCTCTGGATACGCTTCCCTTCACCACAAGCCCGCCCACACGAATCAATGGACCTACAGGCGCTTTGCCCCTAGCCACTTCAATGGGGGTATAAAATAAATTGATATTTTTCTTAACAGCATAGAGCCCTAATCCGATGGCTACGCCCAATCCTAATACAATGGAAATAACAAAGATTAAACGACGTTTACGTTGGGGTTTCATCATAGATTTTCTCCTTGCGCCATTGAATCGGCATGAACTGTATCATCTCTCTCGGCCTGTTGTTTGGCCTGAGCTTCTTTGGCCTGGGCCTGAGCTTCTTTGGCCTGACTGAGCTCTTCTCGACTATAACGGCGTTTAAGTTGTTGTTTCATGGATTTGTTTTGTGATTTAACGCCTAAATAAAGCGCAATAAAAAGAACGGCACTCACTCCGTAGCTGGTCCAGACATAAAAGCCATGGTATCCCATCGCAATAAACTCACTAAAGCTCATTGACAGATCTCCTCTTTTAGCCATTGTTTACCATATTCTCGACTCATAATCTCGGTTCTAATACGAATTAAAATAATACAAAGAGCAAATAGAATAATCGCGACGATCATCGTTAATAAGGCGGTTAACATAGAGGGATCGATAGTAGGTTTTTCAAATTTCGAAATAGTGGCACCTTGATGGAGGGTGTTCCACCAATAAACAGAGTAATGAATGATGGGAATATTCACCAAACCGACCATGGCCAACACACCAGCGGCTCGGTCACCCACCTCACGATCGTCAAATGCTTGGTGTAAGGACATAAATCCTAAATATAGAAATAACAAGATTAATTCAGAAGTGATCCTTGCATCCCAAATCCACCAAGTATTCCAAGTAGGTCGTCCCCAAAACGATCCAGTAAATAATGCTAAAAAGGTCATCATTGCGCCCACTGGAGCAATACTGACCGCCACCATATGGGCTACTTTTATCCGCCAAATATAACCAACAGCCGCTGCAATCGCCATATACACATAGAAAAACATCGAGGCCATGGCTGTGGGTACATGTAAGTACATAATGCGTACCGAGTTACCCTGCTGGTAATCAGCGGGAGAGTTGTATAATCCCTGGTACAAGCCGAATGCTAATAAGGCCAAGGTTATCGTCCATAACCATGGCAACATGCGCCCACTGATCTGATAAAACCATTTAGGGGATGATAGTCGATGAAACCACTGCCAACTCATATTTTTTTCCTTACTTATATTAAAATAAATGCCGTTAAAACTACCAGGTAAAAGCTAACGAATAGACACTCTAATCGCAGCAACAGAAGCAAATGGAACCAAAGATAAACTCGCAAACAAAAATGCACCCAAATAAGCTAGTTGTCCAGAATATTCCATTCCCATGGCAGCCGAAGTCACTGCACTGGCACCGAAAATTAATACCGGTAAATATAATGGTAAAACTAATAAGCTTAGCAACACACCACTCTGTCTTAAACCCACGGTTAAGCCCATACCCACAGAACCTATTAGGCTCAAAACAGGCGTACCTAATAATAAACTAGAAAGTAACGCCCAAAATGAATCCCCTTTTAGATGCATCATCACCGCTAAAATGGGAGAAATGATAACCAAAGGCAATCCAGATGTCAGCCAATGTGCAATAATTTTAACAATAACCACTTTATAATGAGAACCGGATTGCATGAGTAACAGCTCTAATGTGCCATCATGAAAATCGTCACGATATAAACTCTCTAAGGAAAGCATGGTTGCCAACAAGGCTGCAACCCAAATCACACCAGGTGCTATTTGTTCGAGAAGTTCCCCTTCTGGTGTAACAGCAAGTGGAAACATGGAAACGGCAATCACAAAAAATATCAGTGGATTGATTAAGTCTTGTCGGCTACGCCAATGGCGTAAAAGTTCCCGATGAAGTAATATTTTTATCATCATATTTGCCTCTGCTTATTTATTGTCAATAAACGAGGCTCTTTAAGCAGTGTAAGAGGTTGATGGCTAGTCAATAAGACACTTCCCCCTTTTTCTACATAATTGATCATCTGTTGCTCTAACCAGTGACAACCATCAACATCCAAAGAGGTAAAGGGTTCATCCAAAACCCAACAACCGGTATTCGCGATCAGCAGTCTTGCCAATCCTACTCGTCTGGTTTGTCCTGCCGATAAGGTTCTGGCGGGTTCATCTTCATATCCATGGAGCTCTACTTCTATGATAGCTTTATCGGCAGCTTCATCCGTTGCAAACTGACCAGCAATTGGATGGAGTTTAAGGTTTTCAAAAACGGTAAGCTCGGGTTTTACAGCGGGAAGATGGCCTAGATAGAGCGGAATTAATTCACCATTACCGCCCCAATTCACCTGGCCTGCTGCTTTTGGCAACAAGCCGCATAAACAGCGTAATAAACTGGTTTTTCCAGCGCCATTCACTCCAACGACTTGGAGGACTTCACCTGCAGATAGATCAAAGCTTAGATCTTCAAATAACCAACGCTCGGAACGTCTGATCCCTAATTTTTCCACAGATAATATTTTATTATTTTCAGTCACTCAAGCATCTCTTTGTGATATTTTTTTGATATTTTCTGGAAAACCTTTGTCTTGGCTTTATAAATGGTCTAAGGCTCACAATAATTTGCAGAAGGACTATACTATAGTTAAAGTGAATATTCATTAGGCAATTATTCGTTGTGGCTATATTAACCATCCCCATGCTCAATTATTCTATGCGAATACCCGCATCTGATGTATTGACGCTCGTCAATGAATTGCCCATGAATCAACCGATTAAAGCTGTTCTTGTAAAACAAGGTGAAACAGCAAAAATTATTTTTGCTGATAAACGTGAAATCCAGATCAATTTACCGAAAGAAACTCGCCTGCCAGATAACCCTATAAAGATTGAGCTTAATATATTCAGTATTCATCCCAAAATAAAACTGCAAATACGAATAAATAGTGAAGATAAAAACAAACGAGTTAATCCTAATAGCATCAACTCATCAAGGTTATTATCAACAGCTGATTTATTCAGAGAAGGAAATGCAAACAGAACCGCTATAGAGAATAGGCAAAGTAAAATTGAACAACTTATTCAGTCACTGGACAATAATAAAAGCACCAATTCCAATATTCTTGATTCAGATAATAACCTCTCGATTAAGCGCTTAATCCAATCAAACAAATTACCGGTGCAGGAAGTTGCTGTAAAACAAGCACACATAAATAGCAGAGGAGCTCAGATTAAAGATATTGAACAAATAAAAAATCAAATTCATTTATCAAAAACCATCCAGCCACAAAACTTTAAAATACCCACTGTAAATGCGGATGTTTCTTTGGTTGTCACGGACAAATTGTCAGTTCCAAATAGAATTCTGCAATCCACGTCATCAACAGAGAATAACAACCTTTCACTCAACACTCAGAAAGAAGTCAGTCAATTATTGAGCAATACCACTACAACTATCTCTCAAAAGTTAAACCCACAGAGCAACCAAACAAATCAACGTGCAATAGTAACAAACCCACTTGCAACGAAAATGACGACTTTATCGGACTTCTCAATTGGAGAGAGTGCCATTAAAGATAGAACAATTCAGGTATTTATTGAATTAAAACAAAATGCTTCTCCATCATTTAACAAAGCTGAAACTATTCAGATGCAAAATAACCTCATCAATGCTCAGAAAGGTGCTGATGATGGATCTATGAAAAATATTCAAACGTCCACAGAGGAAATTATTCAAAGAAACGAAAAGAATCACCAGAGCAGTTTAACAGCACCAATGAAGACTAACCGAGAAGCTGATAAATCAATCCTTAATTCCAGTCAGTATGTCACTCACAAAATCAACACTCCTCACAACTTGGGCAAAAGCCAATCAGCAAATCTATTAACAAATGATATTAACCAACCATTAAAACAAATCGTTAAAGATCATGATTTGTCTATGAAAATCGATGACATCAACAATAAACAAAACACCACAAAAACATTAAAAAATTTTCCAGGAAAAACAGATGGCAGTCAAAGTAAAATAGAGAGTAATCCAGTCAAGATAAATTCTCCAGATATAAT